>JAEZHX010000208.1 GCA_023436765.1 Bacillota bacterium | reverse complement strand
TGGGGGTAAAGCTTATCTGCAGGAAAAATGAATGTTCCTTCATGATTCTTGCAAAAAACAGATGTGTCTCCAGAGATTGGCGTATAAAATCTCTTCTTGACAGCATAATTACACTCCTTATATTTTTTGTCATTTTATTATCATTTTATTATTAAATCTGTGAATGGTTCATGTAATTCTATAGAACCAAGCAGGCTTTGTGAAAAAGCAAAGAACTACCCGCTTAGAGGGTAGTTCTTTGCTTTTGTCCAATTATTTCTCCTTAGCGGATGTCTTTTGAGGGAAGACATACAAGCCGTAAGATTATTGTTTTGTTCCAACAGATAATTAGCTGCATTTTAATTATATAGCTATGAACTGTATGATATGTTTTAAGTTAGGTTGAAAGCAGCCTTAAGCAGTTTCCTGCTAGTAATTTAACTAAAGATAGAAGCTGGTCTTATGCAGGATAACTGCAAAGCAATTTCCTGCTAGTAATTTAACTAAAGATAGAATCTGGTTTCATGCAGGAAATTGCTTTGAGATGCCCTCAGCCATCATGTCAGCCATTTCAAGAGCCTGGGCTTCAATATCATCATAACCGTTGATGCTTTCCTCATAATTTCCTTCGATCATACTCATGACATTTGCCTGTAACAACTCAAGGTGTTCATTCAGCATGGCATTCCAATCCTCAGCGCTCCAATTAGGGTTAATACTTCCTAAGAATTCTGCGATCTGGCTTGCATTCTCGTACCATCTTCGCTCTGCATCAGCTGCTGCTTCCGTGTTTCCTGCTTTAGCTGCCTGCACCAGCTCAGCAGCTATCGTAAGATGGCTTGTAAACAGCTCCTGGAACTCCTGTGCAACCTCATCACCATAAAAGGCCCTTAAAGCATTACCAAAATCCACGGGGCTTCTGAGAAGCCTCTGAATAATCAGATCCGTCTCAGGAAGCTCATGGATGATTGCCATAACCGCTAATCTGGTCCAGGTGACATGCTGTTCCCACAACATGCGGAAGTAATTCATTAAATCGTACATCATATCATCTATGTCCATATCAAACTCATCATCGAAACCATCCATGGTATTATCGGTGTTCCCGTTGTATGGTGCATAATATTGATATCCCGGCATTAATGTGATTACCTGCCCAACCTGGAGGTTTCTGGGGTCTATTCCCGGATTTAATTCCATCACTGAATCAACCGTTGTATTGAAGACCTGCGCCAGCATCCATATGGTATCATATGGCCGGATTGTATATCTTATCGTTCCACTCATATTGAATATCATCCCTAACTCTAAGTTCTATTTCAACTTATGATTCTAGAGATAAAAAGGTTCCATATCTACCTTATATAATACACAGCAGCTAACTTTAAATTACTCTGAAGCATCCTACAAAACTAAAACCAAAGTTCCTGCAGCGATTAATATTCCTCCGATCGCTGTTTTAACCGTGAAGGCTTCTCCCAGGAAGACAAATGCCATAATCATCGTAATGACAACACTCAGCTTATCGATAGGTACCACCTTAGAGGCTTCCCCCAACTGCAGTGCCCTGAAATAAAACAGCCAGGAGGCACCTGTCGCCAGCCCTGAATAGATTAAGAACCTCCAATTTTTATCCGTCAGGGTGGAGAGTTCTTTCTGTTTACCGGTTATAAACACGATTCCCCATGCCATAATAAGGACAACGACTGTTCTGATCGCCGTGGCCAGGTTGGAATTAATATTCCTAATACCTATCTTCGCAAGAATTGATACTAATGCAGCAAATACAGCTGACATTAACGCATAAAAAATCCACATGTTAGTACCTCCCAATCCTCTGATGTTTTGCTTTCCTGTGCACATCATCATTCTATGCGCCAACTCTCAGGAAAATCCGATCATATCCTATTATATCATGTCAAGCTGAATTTCAAAACCAAAAGGAACTTTCTGAAAATAGCATAATAAATCGACCTCCCAATCGTTAGATTTTGTTATATACCTCTTTTTACCGGGCAAAACCGACAAACGGGGTATATCTTATTTTGGTCCAACAGTTGGGGGGTCGAATCATAAAATGAAACAGCGTATTCGTTATTTTTTCTTACTTTGCATTTGCGTTGATATAATTGATCAGACCTTCTGCTTTGATAATTCTCTGCATGAATTCAGGAAATGCCTGACCCTGATAGGTGGTTCCCTTCGTTTTGTCATAAATCCTGCCGCTGTCAAAGTCAATCTCAACCTCATCCCCTGCTTCGATCTCCTTCGCAGCCTCAGGGCATTCGATAATCGGAAGACCGATATTGATCGCATTGCGGTAAAAGATTCTGGCAAAGGTCTCAGCAATGATGCAGCTGATACCGGAAGCCTTGATTGCAATCGGTGCATGCTCTCTGGAGGAACCACAGCCGAAATTCTTATTCGCCACCATGATATCACCGGGCTTCACCCTGTTAACGAAGTCCTTATCGATGTCTTCCATACATTTCGCTGCCAGCTCCTTCGGATCGGAGGAATTCAGGTAGCGGGCAGGTATGATTACATCCGTATCCACATTGTCACCGTATTTGTGAACTAATCCATATGCTTTCATTATAATACCTCCATCCTGATTATAAGCCTAATTCTTCCGGTCCGGAAATCTTACCGGTAATCGCACTGGCTGCAGCGACTGCCGGATTCGCAAGATACACCTCGGATTTCACATGACCCATACGGCCGACAAAGTTACGATTGGTCGTAGCAACAGCCCGTTCGCCTGCTGCCAGGATGCCCATATGTCCGCCCAGGCAGGGTCCGCAGGTAGGAGTGCTCACTACTGCACCGGCTTTAATAAAGGTTGCGAGTAACCCCTCTTCCATGGCCTGGAGGTAGATTCTCTGGGTAGCAGGGAAGATTATGGTCCTGACACCCTTCGCCACCTTTCTGCCCTCAAATACCTTGGCAGCAATCCTTAGGTCTTCGATCCTTCCGTTCGTGCATGAACCAATGACAACCTGGTCAATTTTGATATCTCCGACTTTATCAATTGTATGGGTATTTTCCGGGAGATGCGGGAAGGCCACAGTGGGCTGTAAGGAGGACAGATCAATCTCATAGACCTCATCATACTCTGCATCAGGATCTGCCTCATAGATCTTATATTCCTTCGCAGAATGCTCCTTGATATAAGCGATTGTAGCTGCATCCACGGGGAAAATTCCGTTCTTGGCTCCGGCTTCGATCGCCATGTTAGCCATGGAGAAGCGATCATCCATGGAGAGATTCTGTAAGCCATCTCCCACAAATTCCATGGACTTATACAGAGCACCATCCACTCCGATCCTACCGATAATATGAAGAATAACATCCTTACCGCTTACCCATTTGGCGGGCTTACCGGTAAGCACAAACTTCAGTGCGGAAGGAACCTTGAACCAGGCCTTGCCGGTCGCCATGCCGGCTGCCATGTCCGTACTTCCTACCCCTGTGGAAAAAGCTCCGAGGGCTCCGTAGGTACAGGTATGGGAATCAGCACCGATTACAACATCCCCTGCCACCACGAGTCCCTTCTCAGGCAGTAAGGCATGCTCGATGCCCATTTCACCTATTTCAAAATAATTCGTGATATCATGCTCCATAGCGAACTCTCGTACGCATTTGCAATGCTCCGCGGACTTAATATCCTTATTCGGTGTGAAGTGATCAGGCACCAGAGCAATCTTATCCTTATGAAACACCTTTTTACTTGAGAACTTCTCAAACTCATGAATAGCAACCGGGGCAGTTACGTCATTACCCAGTACCAGATCCAGCTCCGCCTCAATCAGCTGACCTGCAGTGACCTTATCAAGTCCCGCATGAGCTGCCAGAATCTTTTGCGTCATTGTCATACCCATAGCATTATCCTCCTATCCCTAATCCGGTAATCAGTCTATATCTCTTTTACAATCAGATCGCCCATTTCCTTCGTTCCAACGAGAGTCTTGCCTTCTGACATGATATCGATGGTTCGATAATCCTTCTGCAGGACTGCCTTAACAGCAGTCTCTATCCTGTCCGCTTCCTCCATCAGGTCGAAGGAATAACGCAGCATCATTGCAGCTGAGAGAATCGTAGCAATCGGATTCGCCTTATTCTGTCCTGCGATGTCCGGTGCGGAGCCATGACTCGGCTCATAAAGCCCCAGCTTCGTATCACCAAGACTTGCGGATGCCAACATACCGATGGAGCCTGTCACCATACTGGCCTCATCCGATAAAATATCTCCGAACATATTCTCTGTCAGAATGACATCGAATTGTCTCGGGTTCTTTACAAGCTGCATCGCACAGTTATCAACCAGCATATCGGTCAGCTCTACCTCGGGATAATCCTTAGAGACCTCCTTCGTCACCTGTCTCCAAAGTCTGGAGGAATCAAGTACATTGGCTTTATCCACGCTGCAGACCTTCTTATTCCTCTTCATCGCAATCTCAAAGGCCAGCTTCGCAATTCTTCTGATCTCGTTCTCATCATAAATCAGGGTATCATATGCTTTCCTGAGTCCATTCTCCTCGAAGGTCTTCCTCTCTCCGAAATAGAGTCCTCCTGTCAGTTCACGCAGCACCACAAAGTCAAAACCATCTCCGATCATATCTGGCCTCAATGGACATGCTGCTTTCAATTCCTCGAAAAGAACTGCCGGTCTGATGTTGGCATATAGCTTCAACCCCTTACGGATTCCAAGGAGTCCTGCTTCCGGCCGCAGATGGGGCGGAAGGCTGTACCAGTTCGATTGTCCCACATTACCGCCGACTGCTCCAAGAAGTACGGAATCACTCTTCTTTGCCGTCTCCAGCGCTTCCTCGGTCAGAGGTACACCGGTTTTATCAATCGAAATACCGCCCATCAGAACCTCAGTATAGTTGAAGGTATGTCCGTATTTGGCTCCGACCCGGTCCAGTACCTTCTTCGCTTCCACGATAATCTCCGGTCCGATACCATCGCCCGGAATGACTGCTATGTTGTAATTCATTCTTACTCCTCCCTATAAATATGTATTCGCTTACGGCTCGTTATTATTCAGCCCTTTATGATATCGCCTGGACCATGGAAATCATTTCTCCCTGGTCCTTTGCTAAGTACTTTCTTGGGCTGTATAGTAACGATGCCGCAACTTTCCATATTAAATTCTGTTGCAATCATACCACATAATTTGGTATAATTGAAATACATATTACGAATATCTATTATAACTTATAGTTATGAAAGGAACTCATATGAATCTGAACCTGTCCCTTTACCATATCTTTAACTGTGTTGCCGAGACCGGCAACATCTCCCATGCAGCCAGGCAGTTATATATCAGTCAGCCTGCAGTCAGCAAAGCAATTACGAACCTGGAGGAGAATCTGGAGACGCTTCTGTTCCAACGTAGCTCCCGTGGTGTTAGGCTGACTGAGGAGGGAACGCTTTTGTATTCCTATACGAAGAATGCCTTCGATACCCTGAAGCAGGGGGAGGATCAGATCCGCAGGCTGCATGAGCTTGGCATCGGGAGCCTTAGGCTCGGTGCCAGCGCAACCCTATGTAAATATCTGTTGCTTCCCTTCCTGAACCGTTTCGTTAAAGAATATCCCCATATCAAAATTGCCATTGAGAGTCAGTCCTCCGCCCAAACCCTGAAGCTTCTGGAAAATAACTCCCTGGATATCGGTCTGGTGGTTAAACCGGAAGCCGTCGGCGGCTTCCATTTTCATAGCTTATGTGAGACAGAGGATATCTTCGTAGCAACGAAAGCCTACCTAGATAATTTGAAGCTCAGGGAACATTCCCAGGACATCTTCACTTCAGCTAACATCATGCTGCTGGATACGAAGAACGTTTCCCGTAAATACATTGAACGATACTTTATGGATCACGGGATTGAACCGAAGCAGATCCTGGAGGTCAGCAGCATGGAGCTGCTGATTGAATTTGCCAAGACAGGTCTCGGAGTAGCCTGTGTCATCAAGGAATTCGTAGCCACAGAACTGCAAGAGGGTTCTCTGGTACAGATTCCGTTACAGTATCCAGTAAATAAAAGAGAGGTCGGCTTCTGTTATTTGAAGAATGCCTTCCTCTCCGATTCCATGAAGAAATTCATATCGTTTATCTGTGAATGACAGCACTGCCGTGGTTACCTTTAACCTTTGTATCAGATCTCCGGCGGAGCATCATTGGGGTCCGGCTCCTTAGTCGGGGTCGGCTTCGGTGTAACGGTCGGGGGTGTAAGGTAAGCCGGCTTCTTATCCACCAGGAAATCCGCACTTACATACCGGATCTCTCCCTGATACAAAAAACTTGCCCACCCGTTCTCGATGCTGATTACTTCCACCTGTTCCGTATGCACCAGAAAACCAACAATCTCACCATCCCTAGAAGGGGTTGTCCTGATGTTCAGGATGGCATCATAATCATCCAGTTTTACATATTTTGTCTCAGTCTTACCTACGAATACCGGTTCATCTGTGTTCTTCTGATCATCCGCTGCTTCCTCTCCGGTGGTATCCTTGCCTGCTTCTGAGGAGGAATCCCCAGACTGCTCGTCCGTTACCTCCGGGGTCGGGATGAAAAAGGTTTGATCATCGGCAGCTTTACAGCCGGATAGAACAAATACTGCGATTATTATAAGGAAATAAATTTTATTCTTCTTCATGAGCATCACTCCAAACTTTCAAACTCCTGATTCCTTATTCATAATAGCACATTTATCCTGCTTATCCAACTTAAATATTTATGAATTTCTGAAAAGCATTCGAAAGAGCATACCCTTCCTTTAATTCCTGCCTGTCAGCCCAGATAAATTCCGTCTCCTCCTTATTCATTGGCAGCTCTCTCAGATACACATGGTAACCCAGCATATGCCACTCAATATGGGTGAAGATATGCTTTGTCCTACCGACCGGTTCGATGCGGTCCGGCTTCATGCCCCATTCCTCCAGTTTACAAAGCACAACCTCCGGCGTCCTGTATTCCATAAGAGCGGGTAGTTCCCAAAGTCCTGCCAACAGTCCCTTGTTCGGCCTCTTCCTGATCGCGAGCTTCTCCTTGTACTCCAGAATCAGAACGGTCCTCTCCTCAATCCTACGCTCCTTCTTAGCAGCCTTCACCGGAAGCTCCATGGTGATATCCTGATGGAAGGCCTTACACAGATGCATCACGGGACATTTCTCACACAGGGGTTTTCCGTTCGGCAGGCAGACCGTAGCTCCCAGCTCCATCAGTGCCTGATTGAAGTCACCCGGCCTATCCTTCGGCATTATCCGGGTAAGCGTCTCCTGAAGCTCTTTCCTGACGCTTTCCTTCGTGATGTCATCATAGCTTGCTGCAAGTCTTTTGGCTACTCTTAGTACATTCCCGTCTACAGCCGGTACTGCCAGGCCGTACGCGATAGAAGCAATCGCTCCGGCTGTGTAGGCGCCGATCCCCGGAAGCTTAAGCAGCTTATCATAATCTGCGGGAAGCTCCCCTCCATATTCCTGCATTACTACCTGGGCTGCTTTCTGAAGATTACGGACCCGGTTATAATATCCCAACCCTTCCCACAGCTTCAGAAGCTTCTCCTCCTGAGCCTCTGCCAAGGACTTTAGATTAGGAAGTGCCTCTGTGAAACGGTCAAAATATCCCTTCACAGCCTCCACCCTGGTCTGCTGGAGCATAATCTCAGAGACCCAGACATAGTAAGGCTTCGGCTCCTCCCTCCATGGGAGTATCCTGGCATTATAATCAAACCAGTGTAGTAAATAGGGTACTGTATCTTTATAATCATAGCGATTGCTCATTTGGTATCTCCATAAGCCGGTGATCGGCTGTTCTGAAACCCCGAGGGATCATGCACCACTTAATTCCGATGGGGTTATATCCTTAAAGTTCAGACCTAATTGTAACCCA
>JAEZHX010000154.1 GCA_023436765.1 Bacillota bacterium | reverse complement strand
TTGGCTGTGCTTATTTGGATGCTACAGCTGCAGTATAAAGAAAAGCGTTGACTTTATCCTGGAGATCTTCTCTGGCTGCCGCAAATAATGCATCAAAGGTACAATTTTCTTCTATATCACCGTAGATTAACAGGAATCCTCCTGAGATCTCAGCATTTTCTTCTGAAACAGTAAGAGCTGCGCCATTCTTACCTGCCAGGGCGTCCTTGATTTTGTTTCCGATATCAGCGGGAAGCCTTTTCCTGTCAGTCGCCGAGAAGATGATCTTGCCGGGCTTCTGATGTGCAAACTTGCTTACCATCTTAAGAATTAGTTCCGTATATTTCTGATCCGGTAAACTGTCCAGGGATTTTCTGGCCTTCTGGATGACATCGCTGATCATCTGCTGTTTAGCATCCAGAAGAGCTTTCTTCTCCTGCAGTGCGGCAGCTGATTCTGCGCGGCTTAAGACTGCTTTTGTATCCGCATCGGACTTACTTGCGATTGCTGCACATTTCTCATCTGCCTCCGCCTGAGCGACTGCCATGATCTGCTCTGCTTCCTGCTCTGCCTGCTTCAGGACGATGTCCGCGGCATGCTTAGCATCAGCCTCAATCGCGTTCAGTATTTTCTCTAATCCAGTCATAGCATTTTCTCCCAACTGTTAAATATTTAAACCGGTTACTCCGTTCACTGCAAGCATAGAAATAAGAAGAGCTAAAATCGCGTAGGTCTCAACCATTGCGGGGAAAATCATTGCCTTACCGAACTGCTCCGGTCTCTTGGACAGGATACCCATACTTGCTACGGATGCACGTGCCTGTCGGATAGCGGATGCATAACCTACTACTGCCATCGGAAGACAAGCTGCGAAGTATAACAGACCCTTTGCCAGGGAAATATCACTGCTTCCACCCAGAACACCAATCTGTGACAGGGTAATGAAAGCGATCAATAAGCCGTAAATACCCTGTGTACCGGGTAACAACTGAAGAATTAATACCTTACCGAATTTGGCGGGATCCTCTGTTACAACTCCGGCACCGGCTTCACCGCCCATGCCTACACCCTTTGCTGATCCGATACCTGCGAATAATGCTGCTGAAACTGCTCCTGCTAAAGCGAATACAATACCAAATTTATCCATTCTACTCTTTCTCCTTAATCTTGTAATATTTTGTTTTCATATTAAAGGGACTGAACATGCGTCCGCCGCCCCCATAAAACTTACCGAAGAATTCTACATATTGCAGACGGTTGGTATGCACATAGGCACCCAGCGCATTGATTGCAATATTTAAGGTATGGCCGAATAACACAATAATGATGAAAAATACCGGTCCGAGTAACCCTTTCGCCGGCATCGCTGCCATCTTATTGATGACATTACCGATAACACCGGTCGCAAGTCCTAAGGCTAACAGACGGGAATAAGACAATACATCGCTTAAATATCCTGTGATGCCATACAGTGCATATAGCCCCTTTAAGAATCTCTTGAACGGGTTTCTGGATTCCCGTCCGTTTGTGGCGATGATTGCGAGTGCCGAGATCGCAGCCAGAGCTGTCATAATTTTAATGACAATCGGTGCAATCGTAACATTGATCCCAAGAATGCTTTTAATCATATCCATAGACATTAAAATAACCGTGGAGCTGACAATCAGGGTAAACCAGGTAACCACATCATACAGGATGGACTTCCAGTCCTTCTGCAGCAAGAGCTGGTAGAATTTCATACCCAGACCGGTCAGCAGATGGATCAGACCGATCAGCATTGCGAAGGCCAGCATCCTCATCGGTTCATTTACCGGGAAGAACCATAAGGGCGGAATCACCGGATCCATGGTTGTCCTACCGAAAAAGGTTCTTGCAATTACATCCACGACATCTCCGAAATAACTGCCGAACATGGCGCCCCAGAAGACTGTGGAGATACCGCAGTACAGATACATCTTCAGGGTTTTCTTCATGGATGGTTCCATCGTATTCCGGAATTTCATCAGTCCGAACGCACAGCCGAATACCATTAGTGCTCCATAGCCCGCATCGGACAGCATGAGTCCGAACAGCATGTAATAGAATAAAGACATCACCATGGTCGGATCCACTTCACCCTTACCGGGTAAGCTGTAGCCTGCCAGCACTCCCTCCAAAGGTCCGGAAAAACCGTTATTTTTTAACATAACCGGAACGTCCTCATCCTCCGTCGGCTCATCGAATTCCACGGCAGCATCAAATTTTGCCATGACTTCGTTTTTCAGCTGATCTGCATCCTTTTTGGGAATATAGCCGGTGATCACAAAGGTATTCTTGGACTGCAGTAAGTGTCCGATGACCTCGTATTTCTCGGATCTCATCGTATCATAATCCTGCAGGAACAAAAGATCATCCTTATACTTGCCGAGAGAGATAATCTCCTTCTCTGCTTCCGTGATAACAGCTTCCGCGTTGTAAATCAGACCCTTCAGATTCTCCAGCTGCCCCGCCGGTGCATGGTCAAAGGTGATGCTTGGTAAAGTAAATTCCTCTTCCCTTAATGCTTCATAAACCTTATCCGCATGTTCTCTTGTACAGAGGACAAAGATACAGGTCTGTTCCTTGGAGGAACTGATGATATCGACATTGAGTGGCATAAACTCTGCGAGCTTACCATAGATTGCTTCCAGCTCCCAGGTGTTCGGTAAGGTTCCGATGAAGCTCTTCGTGTACTTGGTACCCTGAAAGTTCATCGGAATATCAAGGCCCACCCACGGCGTCAGCATCTCAACCTGAAGCTGATATTTGAGGATATCCGCTTTATTTTCCGCTATCTCCTTTGTAAGGGCCTGAATCCGGCCTGCGGTTTTTATTACGGAATCGTACTTTTCACTGAAAGCTTCATAAACCTGCAACGGTACTTCACTTCTGCCGTTCAGTGCGGAGAGCAATGACTTAGAAGATGGAATATAATGATTTAAAATAGCAACCGCATCTTTTGCTGATGCAATACTTTTATCAAAACCGGATTTAGCTACAGATACATCTGATTTATGGAACACATTGTCTTCCGGCAATAGATCGCTTACTTCAATGACACCTCTGCGTTGTAAGGCTTCTAAAAGCTGTTTGCGGTCCTTCTTCAGCGCATAGATGGTAATACGCTGCATTTGCAGCATTGCCATAACAGGAACACCTCCTTTGCTCTTAATATAAGTAAATTAAATCAAGTTTGACAGAACAAGTTCGATTGCTGCCTGTTCCTTATTCTTCACTAATTCCTTCATAAAGATAACTTCTTTTTCTGCTTTCTTTTTCGCTTCCTCCAATAACTCCATACTCCGGCGTTCAGCAGCTTTCAGATCATTCTCGGCTTTCGCCTGAGCTTCCTTAATCCTGGTATCTGCTAAATCCTTTGCCTTCTGCTTCGCATCTGCAAGAAGTGCTTCTCTTTTTGCCGAAGCATCTTTCTCGGTTTGAGCTGCTTTTAACTCAGCCTGGCGTACAGCCTGTACTGATTCTAATGCCATTTAATCACCTCCAAATCAATATATTGCCAAAAACACGCCTTTCATATTATATATCATTATTCAATATTATTCAACAACTTATCTATTTTATTAAGCATTCTATTGTTAATACTGTCTAAAACATAGCTTTTTGTTACATATAATGTTAATTTATTATACACTTCCTATGAAAACCGCTGAATTATGAGTTAAATTTTTATCAATGTTTCATATATCCCCAAATATAGAAGATGTGCGCCAATTCAATCTCACATGGCGCACAAAGGCTGATATCCTATAAGAATACTCGTCTGCCCTCTTCTGTCAGGCATCCACTCATAATAACAGTAATAATGGATGAGAAGAGCTGTTCTACATTATAATCCATTCCGGATATTACATCATACTCCGTAAGATGGTGGATGGACCCAATCAGAATATGTGCAATCAGCTTCCCATCCGTCCCTGCTTCGAATATACCGCTTTTCTTACCTTCGTCAATTAACTCATTCACATTGGTAAGGATTATTTTTTGCCTTTTTTGTTCAATCAGATGATAAGCTTCCGGCATTACCCTTTCCAAACTTGCCAAAACAGCTGGATTTACCTTCTTTAGTTGTTTATATATAGTATTCGTAAATAACTTTAATTTATCCGTTGGGGTAAGATGATCATCCACAATTATGTTCCGGATTTTATTCTCCATCTGCCGGGCAAAGAAATCAATTGTATCCATGATCAGAGCATCCTTTGAGGGAAATAGTTTATAAACCGTGCCCTTTCCCATACCTACCCCACGAGCGATGTCATCCATTGTCACCTGCTGGAAACCCATGGATGAAAATGCCCTAAAGGAATACTCCAGTATTCTATTTCTTTTATCTGCTTCTGTTCGCATCCTATCCTCCTTTCTATATCCTTCTGTATTTTTTTAGTGCAATGACATTCAGAGCATAAAATATTCCAATAAAAATCAATAAGGCTAGGATATCCATCAGAACTTCTGAGATACCTGCCGATTTTACCGTAATCAGCTTTAGTGCATCGCATGCATAATATACCGGCATTACCCGTGACAAGATTCCCAAATTATATGGAAGTGTATCCAAAGAAATCAACCCGGAGAAAAAAATTTGGGGTATTACTACAACAGGGATAAACTGCATTATCTGGAACTCATTATTGGAAAAGATAGAGAAGAAGGCTCCGATACAGATTGCAGCCATGGACAAAAGGATCATGATAATTCCGGCTGCAATCAGGGATCCTGTGATGGTCATATGTAAAACCCACTTCACATAAATCAACAAAAGGATGCTCTGCAGCATCGCAAACAGACCGAAACCGATGGCGTAGCCTGAAACAACCTGCCAGCGTCTGACCGGAGTTATCATCAGGCGTTCCATCGTCTGGTTGGTTCTTTCCCTGACAAAGGAGATGCCCGCAATAATAAATACAATAAAGAAAGAGACCACTCCAAGAAGCACATACCCGAGGCTGTTAAACATATTGTCATCACTTTTTCCATAGATATACTCCGACCTAATCAACAGCTGTGGAGATAACTCTTTGATTGCATTTTGAATTCCTTTTTGAATGACTCCGGTTTTCACTGCGTCTGCAGATTCAAACAAAAGGATTGTCTCTGAACCGTCCCTGTACAGAAAGGCATCGATTGTTTTGTCCTTTACCTGCTTCTGTCCTTCTTCTATATCCAAGCTTATCACCGTGATTCCCTGAGCCTCTATTCCCGAGATCAGGGACTCCTGTATACCATTTACTGCTATTGTGGCATGATAGTCGGAATCGCCCAACAGAAAATAAATTAATGTAAACATTATAATAGGAACAAACAGAATCAAACCGAGGGAACGCTTATCATTTCTGATTTGTTTCACAATTCTTCTGATAATAAATAAAATATTCATTCCCGGTTCACCCCGCTTTCAAGAAATAATTCTTCAATAGAATTAGACGCAGTTCGTCCTAACAGCTCATCAACCGTATCACAGGCAATGATACCTCCGTTATAAATCAAAGCCAGACGGTCACATTTCACTGCTTCATCCATGACATGGGTCGTTACAATGATTGTTTTTCCCTGAGCTTTGAGTACATAGAATTCTTCCCATATTTTTTTACGTAGGATCGGGTCTATCCCAACCGTAGGCTCATCCAGAATGAGTATTTCCGGGCTGTGGAGCATGGCAACTGCCAGGGACAACCTCTTCTTCATACCCCCGGAATAATCCATTACCTTCTTATGCGCATCCTGTTCCAGCTCCACCAGCTTTAACACTTCCTCTGCACGTTTTCTAAGCAATCCCTTTCGAAGCCCATACATGCCTCCAAAGAAGATCAGATTATCATACCCCGAAATATCCTGATAGATTGCATCGTTCTGCGGCATATAGCCGATATATCTCAATACCTTCAGATCCGGAACAGCAAAGTTCCCCACCCGGATTTCCCCCTGATCCGCACTGATTGCTCCGATGATGAGGCGGATTAGGGTTGTTTTTCCGGCACCGGAAGGTCCTATCAATCCAAAAATCTCATTATCCTTAACTGTAAGATTAATATCCTTTAGTACCTCTTGATTTCGAAATGTTTTAAATACCTGTTTGGCTTCAATAACCATATTACCCCTTCCTTTGATAAAATATATAGTACTGCTAGAACTATATGCGTTCTCTGAGTTCTATAATACTCCCATTTTTTGTTAATGTCAATAGATTAGGTTTTTTTTGATAACAAAAGCCGGATATGTCCCCGGATAACAGAACATATAGCCTGTTATCATATGGAACAAATCCGGCCTTTGCACCGGAGCCAACGCTCCGGCAGGTTTATGATTTATATAACTCCCCTCACCTGTGTTTTAGCAATTATTGTCAATGCGCTACCGATGCCCAGAAGAATATGCTGCTCCCCAGCAGTACAGTCCGGCCTAAGTACCTCCCTCAGTACTCTGGCAGGGACCCTTCTTACATCTTCCCGGTATGGTGTTGCAATATTCATTTATTTAATTCTTCTGACTGAATTACCGTGTAAAACATTACCTTCAATCACGACTCTTTCGATTATGGTTGCCTTGGGATATTCAATCAAAGTAATCAATTTCTCTGCAGCGCTTTTACCTAAAAGCTTTGTATTCTGCTGAAGCGTCGTAAGCTTAGGTTCCAGCACCTGTGATAATAAAATTCCGTCATATCCTGCAACCGAGATATCCTCAGGTACTCTGAGGCCCATCTCCTTAATCGCATTAATTCCACCGATACAGGAAAAATCATCGGGAAAGATAATGCAGGTGGGTCTGTCCTTCAGTTTAAGCAAATCCTTGGTCAATTTAGCAGTCATAGCAGGGTCATGATAGATACCGCTTTTCACGTATTCATCCGGTACCTGTATCCCCAGCTCACCCAGGGTCTTATAAAAGCTACCTACACGGTTTCTGGTAACAGAGGAATCCGCACCATGGATAAATGCAATCTTTTTGTGTCCCATTTCATATATGTAGGATATCAAATCTCTCATGCCTTTAATATTATCAGATATGATTGCTGTTCTGTTATCAAATACATGATCGATTGTAACAACAGGAAGCTCACCATGAATGAGCTCGACTACGTCCGGATTGGAAAAATCGATACAGGCAATGACAACGCCATCAACTCCCCGATATTTACTGTGTTCATAATATGACATCGTCTTCTGTCCCATATGCTTATTAATGAAGGTAATGTCATATCCGTTTCTCTCAGCTTCCACCTTAAAGCTATCCAGTACATTGGCAAAGTACTCATGGGTCAGACCGCTCTGCGCCTCATCAACAAATAATACTCCAAGATTATAGGTTCTGTTTGTCTTCAGAGCCCGGGCAGAGGAGTTTGGAAAATACCCCATTTCTTTTGCCGCTTTTCTAATATTCTCTTTGGTAGCCTCTGCAATATCGCTGTGATCATTCAATGCTTTACTTACTGTAGCTACCGAAACTCCACATCTGATTGAAATATCCTTAATTGAAACCACGAGTAACTCCTTAACAATGTAATATTACTTCATCATTCGCTTAAACGTTTTCTATTCTACTATGTTAAGCAATTTTTACAAGTAATTTTATCAAATTCAAGTATTTTTATTATAATAGCTAAAATCCCACCTATTAATACAATAAATGTGCCAAAATATAAGCTCATTTAGGATTATCTTCTATCATTATCTTATTCCTTTTCGAAAATAATTGCAAGCTTTATTTTACTTTTTTATAAAAACAGCTTAATCGTTTTCTATTTGAAAACTAACAATACAATATGAATGTTACAAGGCTTTTCCTTCGTCTAAATAACTCAAATTTTGTTAGACAGTGAGATAATTTTTGGCTATAATGTCTATAGTAATTTTTATAAAAAGGTATAATATGTGTTCATAAAGCAAATATTTGTAATCCTTAGGAGGACCCGATGGAGAAAACAATTAGCAAGATATTCGAGATTGAAGAAAAAGCTAAGCTGATTATTGACCGCGCCAATCAGGAAAAGCTCCGGATGCATGATGAATTTGAAGCAGACCTTATCAAGATGGAGCGCGAAATTAACGAAGAAAATGTAAAGAAGATAAATGATTACCGTACTGAAATTGAAAACGATATGGAGCGAGAAAAAAATCAGTTAATTCATAAGTGCGAAAAGCAACTGGAGGACCTGGAAGAGCTTTATCATAAAAGTCACAAGGAATTCGTAGAACGGATCTTTGATGGCATTCTGCAGTCCTGATTCTATAGATCTGAAAACGTTCGCATTCTTATTACAAAATAATGGAGGAACTATGGATACTTTACTCTCCTACAGTGGTATTAATACTAAGATAAGAGCCATGCGTTCCAGGCTGATTACCAGAGAGGATTATCAACAGCTGGCAAATCTTGACACCACTGCAGATTTCATTGCTTTTCTGAAGCATCATACAGGATATAGTGATATCTTTAAGAAATATGATGAGCATGAGCTGCATCGGTTTGATGCTGAGAGAATCTTCATTTATGCATTCTATAATGATTATGCCAAGATATACCGGTTCGCGAACCAGGCCCAAAGAAGGGATCTTGCGCTATTTTTTTTGCGTCATGAGGTTACTCTGCTTAAGAATTGTATTCACAATATATATAATGAAGAAACAGCCTATGACCTTTCCTTATTCCAGGAATTTTTCGATAGGCATTCTAAAATCAATATCACAGCACTGGCTTCCTCGAGAAGTATGGAAGAATATGTAAGGCAGTTAAAGGACACTGAATTCTATCCCCTATTCTCCAAGCTTCAGAATAATGCAATAACGAACCCTTTTGATTATGAGATGCAGCTGGATATCTACTATTTCAAAAGAATGTGGAAGATCAAAGGTAAGCTCGTATCCGGGAATACGCTGAAGACAGTGACGAGCAGACTTGGTGCTGAGATTGATATGCTTAACATCATGTGGATCTATCGGGCGAAGGTGATGTATGATATCAACTCTGCTGAGTTATTGTCTTATATCATCCCCGTGAATTATAAACTGTCAAAGGAACAGCTGCTTAAGCTTGTTAAATCTTCTACCATAGAGGAATTTACCAATTTATTAAAAACTACCTATTATAGTGATTTTGTCCCTTCCCTTTCAGAAGGAACAATCGAGAACACTTACCATAATCTCATGGATAGGATCTATAAGGAAAACAAAGCAAAGTATCCGGCATCAATGAGTACTGTGAACTACTATCTCCATCAGAAGGAAACAGAGATTGCGCGCTTGACTACAGCGCTGGAATGTATCCGATATAAATTGGACACCAAGGAAAAATTAAAGTATATTTTTAACGGTGGCTAGTGTGAAAAATAAATTTTTCACACGGCAAATTTGTGCTGACGCCCAAATTCGCGGGTGTAAGAATTCATAAAGCAGAATTCTTGGGCAGCATGGAGAGACTAATATAAAAATCTGCCTGAATATTAACCATATACCCGGAGGTGTAACGATTGATAGAAAAAATGAAGTTCCTTAGTATTACGGGGCCAAAAAGGGATTTTGACCGAGTTGTCAGAGTCTATTTGAGTAAATATCATATTCATCTGGAAAATGCTTTATCCGAACTCAGCTCCGTACATGATCTGAAACCGTTCGTTGAGATTAATCCCTATAAGGACCTGCTTGGAAAATCAGAAGAATTGATTAGAAAGCTGGATATAAAGCAGGATTTTTCTTCGACAGACATGACTCCTGAAAGGGCATCCGAGGTGATCACCACAACCTTCTCCCTGCTGGAGGATCTGAATAGCCGTAAGAAAATCCTGAAGGAGCAGAAAGCCCATTATACTGACCTGATTCATCAGATTGAGCCTTTTCGTAATCTTGATTATGACATACATAAGATATTGGAACTGAAATTTATTAATTTCCGCTTTGGTAAGATTTCACATGAGCACTATAATAAATTTTCAAAATATGTCTACGATAACCTGAATTCCGTTTTTTTTGAATGTGACAGCGACAGCGATTATGTATGGGGGATTTACTTTGTTCCTGCGGCATATTCCGTGAAGATTGATGCGATTTATGCTTCCCTGCATTTTGAACGACTCTTCCTTCCAGATGAGTACGAAGGAACTCCTGAAGAAGCCTACCGTCGCTTCTTATCGAAACGGAATGAGATCAATGCAGAGCTGACCTTAGTTTCTAACCAAATCAAGGATCGGTTGAACCAGAGAGCGGAGGAGTTACTAGAGGCACATAATACCCTGACGATATTCAACAAAAACTATGATGTACGAAAGCTAGCCGCCTGCACGAAGTCCAAAGGAAAGGATGAGGTATTCTTTATCCTCTGCGGCTGGATTTCCGAGAACGATGTCACGAATTTCATCGCTGAAGTTGAAAAAGACAATAACGTATATTGTGTCATGGATGATGGTCAGGAAAGCGTTGCGACGAAGCCACCGACAAAGCTTAAGAATCCCAGATTGTTCAAACCCTTTGAGATGTTTGTTAAGATGTATGGTTTCCCAGCCTATAACGAGGTAGACCCCACCTCCTTTGTGGCAATCACCTACTCCCTGATCTTCGGTATTATGTTCGGTGATGTGGGCCAGGGTCTCTGTATTGCCTTAGGTGGTTTCCTGTTATACAAAATTAAGAGGATTGCTTTAGCTGCAATTATCTCCCTTGCCGGAGTGTTCTCGACCATTTTCGGCTTCCTCTATGGAAGTGTCTTTGGCTTTGAGGATTGGCTGGAACCGATCTGGCTGTCTCCGATGCACAATGTCATGACGGTTCTGCTTACCTCGGTTGGTTTCGGAGTTGCACTGATCCTGATATCGATGATCATAAATATCATCAACGGAATTAAGGAGAAGAAGCTGGGTAAAGTACTGTTTGATACCAACGGATTATCCGGTCTGATATTTTACGGAGCAGCCATCGTTTGTGCTCTCCTGATTGTATCAGGACACCCGTTGCCTGCTACGATCCTGCTGGTGATTTTCTTTGCGATACCGTTGCTTCTTATCTTTCTCAGAGAGCCGCTTACCAGAGCAATCGAGAAGAAGAAGCGTATCTTCCCGGAACATAAGATGATGTTTATCGTAGAGAATTTCTTTGAATTATTTGAAGTGCTACTCAGCTACGTAACCAACACAATCTCCTTCCTCCGTGTCGGAGCCTTTGCATTAAGCCATGCTGCCATGATGGGTGTCGTCATGCTGCTGTCCGGAGCCGAGAAGGGCTTTCCTAATCTCTTTGTTCTGGTTTTGGGTAATTTGATCGTTGCAGCTATGGAAGGTTTGGTTGTAGGTATTCAGGTATTAAGGCTTGAGTATTATGAAATGTTCAGCCGTTTCTATAAAGGAACCGGTAAAGAATTCAAACCATATAAATACAATTAACTCATTTCTTTATGTTATATGCGTATTAAGCATGATGGATGTTTCGCAATTACTAATTAGAATATTTTAGGAGGATATCTTAATGAAAACTCAGATTGTCATTGTTATCGCGCTTATTTTAAGTATCGTTGTTCCCTTTGGTTCCTTCCTGATTTCCAGGAAGAGAACAAAAGGCACTTTAAAGGCAACCCTTGGCTGCAATGCCTTCTTCTTCTTTGCCACTTTAATCCTTGCAGATATCATGCTGTTCTCCGGTAAGGTTTCCGCCGCGGAGACACAGGCTGCGGCTGCGGCTGTGAATACTGTTGATGGCTGGAAATATATCGCTGCTGCACTCTCCACCGGTTTGTCCTGCATCGGCGGTGGTATCGCGGTTGCTTCAGCTGCTTCTGCTGCACTTGGTGCCATGAGCGAGGACTCTTCCATCATGGGTAAGGCATTGATCTTCGTTGCTCTTGCAGAAGGTATTGCTCTGTATGGCTTGATTGTTTCCTTTACCATCTTAGGTTAAAGCTTTTTGAGCAGCCGTGAAGCAGCTGTATGGAGGAGGATTTATATGCGTATGTTCTTAATCAGTGATAATGTGGATACCTATACCGGCATGCGGCTTGCAGGTGTGGACGGTGTCGTGATTCATTCAAATAAGCATCTGAAGGAGCAGCTGGATCGGGCGATTGCCGATAAGACCATCGGTATTCTTCTGATTACCGAGAAGCTGAGCCGTCAGTTTCCGGATATTATCGCTGATATTAAATTACACCGTAAGCTTCCGTTGATCGTTGAGATACCTGATCGCCACGGTACCGGCCGTAAGCCGAATTTCATCACCTCTTATGTGAATGAAGCGATAGGTTTGAAATTATAGAAAAGGATTATTTGGAGGTATATTATGACCTTAAATGAAAAACTTGATAATTTTTATACTTCAGTAATTGATAGTGCTACTGCACAAAGCATTAATATTATTGAAGAATACAGTAAGGCTCTTCAGAAGATTAAGGATGATAGGTATCAGGCCGCCACGAAAAGGGCCGCAAATACTTACCGAATCGAGATTGATCACATCATTCGCGAGAAGAACCGCAAGCTCTCCAAGGAGTCCCTGGATATCAAGCGTAAGGTACTGGAACGTTCTGCAGAGATCACAGACAATATCTTTCAGGAGGTTGAGCTGAAGCTGAAGGAATTCATGAAGACCGACTCCTACCA
This sequence comes from Bacillota bacterium, assembly GCA_023436765.1. Lineage (GTDB taxonomy): Bacteria > Bacillota > Clostridia > Lachnospirales > Lachnospiraceae > Mobilitalea. The sequence goes on along the minus strand of JAEZHX010000154.1, from coordinate 16,375 downwards.
GGAATATTTGGTCAGGAAGATAAAGGAGGCTTTGGATTTTGCCCGTGGAGACGAACTGATCATCTATATCAACCCCTCCGATGAAAGCCTTATCCCCTCTCTCGAAGACAAATCCGGAGTGAAGCTGACCTTAAGCAATCGGGATTTCTTCGGCGGTATCCGTGCTGTAATTCCCTCCCGAACCATACTGATCGATCATTCCTTCCTAACTAAGCTTGCAGAGACGAAAAGTACCTTCAAGCTGTAAGATCGAACGGATGTAAGCGTAATCAAATCAACAAAAAGGAGACATCTCCATGATTAATATAACAGGAAATATATTCGGAATTAACGGCCCTGTCGTCTATGTAAAGGGGAATCAGGGTTTTAAAATGGGAGAAATGGTTTTGGTCGGTCAGGATAAGCTGGTTGGCGAAGTCATCGGCCTGACCAAGGACCGGACCACCGTTCAGGTCTACGAGGAGACCACCGGGCTTCGTCCGGGGGATGAAGTAGTATCCACCGGTGCTGCTATCTCCGTCTTATTAGCTCCCGGAATCATCGGAAATATCTTCGATGGAATAGAACGTCCTCTGGTTGAGGTAGCGAAGCAGTCAGGTGCCTTTATCTCCAGAGGTGTTCGCGTAGAGGCTCTGGATACGGAGAAGCTCTGGGATGTCACAATCAAAGTGAAGCCCGGGGATATCATCTACGGCGGAACCATCATTGCCGAAGTTCCGGAGACCACTGCTATCCTCCATAAATCCATGGTACCCCCGAACATAAGCGGAACAGTCACAAAGGTAGCTCCGAATGGTAAATATACAATTAAGGATACAATCGTAACTATTAAAGATAAAGCCGGAAACGAACGGGCACTGTCCTTAACCCAGCGTTGGCCGATCCGTATCCCCAGACCCGTGGGCAAGCGATATTCCTCTGACCGCCCTCTGATAACGGGACAGCGTATCATTGATACCCTCTTCCCGATTGCAAAGGGAGGGACTGCCGCTATTCCGGGAGGCTTCGGAACCGGTAAAACTATGACGCAGCATCAGTTGGCAAAATGGTCGGATGCCGACATTATCGTATATATCGGCTGTGGTGAACGTGGAAATGAAATGACTGAGGTGCTGGAGGATTTCAGTAAGCTGGTAGATCCTAAGACCGGTAATCCTCTTCTGGCACGTACCACGCTGATTGCTAATACCTCCAACATGCCTGTGGCGGCCCGTGAAGCCAGTATCTATACCGGAATTACCCTTGCTGAATATTACAGAGACATGGGCTACCATGTAGCAATCATGGCGGACTCTACTTCCCGTTGGGCTGAGGCTCTCCGTGAATTATCCGGACGTCTGGAAGAAATGCCTGCGGAGGAAGGCTTCCCCGCCTACTTAGCCTCCAGGCTGTCGGCCTTCTATGAAAGAGCCGGTTTCATGCAGAACCAGAACGGAACTGAGGGAAGCGTCACGATTATCGGAGCAGTATCGCCTCAGGGCGGTGATTTCTCGGAGCCTGTTACCCAGAATACGAAGCGTTTTGTCCGCTGCTTCTGGGCACTGGATAAAGCTCTTGCCTATGCAAGACATTTCCCGGCCATCCATTGGTTGACCAGCTATAGTGAATATCTTACCGATCTGTCTTCCTGGTACATCTCCAACGTTGGTGAAGATTTCGTGGAATGCCGTAATCAGATTCTCAATCTTCTGACCCAGGAGAGCCGTCTGAATGAAATCGTGAAGCTGATCGGCTCAGATGTGCTTCCGGATGATCAAAAGCTGGTCTTAGAAATTACCAGGGTGATCAGGCTGGGATTTGTTCAGCAGAATGCCTATCACCCCTCCGACACCTTCGTCCCGATGGAAAAGCAGCTGAAAATGATGCAGACAATTCTTTACCTGTATGCGAAATCAAAGCAGCTGATTGATATGAATATGCCGATGTCCCTACTGAGAGAGGAAGATATCTTCGAGAAGGTAATCTCTATCAAATATGATGTGGCGAATGATGAATTGACAAAATTTGATGATTATAAGGCAATGATTGATTCCTTCTACACCCGTATCATGGCCAAAAATGCATAGTTTGCTGCACAACGTCAGCGGAATGGAGTATAGCGATGTCAATTGAATATTTAGGCCTGAGTGAAATCAACGGCCCTTTAATCGCCCTCGAAGGAATCCGTGATGCATCCTTTGATGAGATCGTAGAATTCACCGTAGAGGGTAATAAGAAGAAATTAGGCAGAATAGTTGAATTATATGAAGATAAGGCTGTTATCCAGGTATTCCAGGGTACGGAGGATATGTCCCTGTTCAATACCCATACGAAGCTGACCGGTCATCCGATGGAACTGGCATTGTCCGAGGATATCCTGGGTCGTGTATTTAACGGAATAGGACAGCCGATCGATGGTCTGGGCAATATCCCTTCAGAATTGATGAGGGATGTCAATGGCCAGCCCCTTAATCCCTATTCCAGAGAATATCCAAGAAACTATATCAAGACAGGAATCTCAGCGATTGACTGTATGACCACCTTAATCCGTGGCCAGAAGCTCCCCATCTTCTCCGGTAACGGTCTTCCCCATGACCTGCTGGCAGCCCAGATAGTAAAGCAGGCGTCTCTTGCCGAGGATTCCGAAGAGGAATTCGCAGTTGTCTTCGCTGCTATGGGTGTCAAACATGACGTAGCAGATTTCTTCCGTCGTACCTTTGAGGAAAGCGGTGCCAGTTCCCATGTCGTTATGTATTTAAACCTGGCGAACGACCCTGTTGTAGAGAGACTGATCACCCCGAAGGTAGCACTGACAGCAGCAGAATATCTTGCCTTTGAGAAGGGAATGCATATTCTGGTTATTCTGACCGATATGACCTCCTTCGCAGAAGCTCTCCGTGAGGTATCCTCCAGTAAGGGTGAGATCCCCAGTCGTAAGGGTTACCCAGGCTATCTGTACAGTGAGCTTGCTACAATCTATGAGAGAGCCGGTATCGTCCGGGGCTGTAAGGGCTCTGTTACCCAGATTCCGATCCTGACCATGCCCAATGATGACATTACCCACCCGATACCCGATTTAACCGGTTATATCACGGAAGGTCAGATCGTTTTGGATCGTACCCTTCATCAAAAGGTGGTTTACCCTCCGATCAGTGTCCTACCCTCCCTGTCCCGTCTAATGAAGGACGGTATTGGTAAGGGCTATACCAGAGAGGACCACCAGGATCTTGCAAATCAACTCTTCTCTTCCTATGCCCGAGTAGGCGAGGCAAGAGCACTGGCCAGTGTTATCGGTGAGGATGAGTTATCTCCTACCGATAAGAAATACCTTAGATTCGGTATTGCTATGGAACAGGAATTTATCTCACAAGGAATGACGGAGGACCGTTCCATCCTGCAGACCTTAAATCTTGGCTGGTCCCTGCTCTCCATCCTTCCCAGGGAAGAATTGGATCGTATCGATACGAAGATTCTGGATAAGTATTATAAACAAGAAGTCAAAACAACCCAAGCTTAAATACAACGATGTAACAATCAGTAATGTAATGATTTCTGTATGACTGAAATGCCCCGGCAGAATGGAGATATTTTATGAATCCGAATACCTTCCCTACAAAGGGTAACTTGATATTGGCGAAGAATTCCCTGGATTTAGCGAAACAGGGCTATGAGCTGATGGATAAAAAACGGAATATTCTGATTAGGGAGCTGATGGAGCTGATTGATACTGCCCGAAATATCCAATCAGAAATCGATAGCACCTTCTCCGCAGCCTACATGGCTCTGCAGAAGGCTAATATTGAGATGGGTATCCGTAATGTGGCAGACTTAAGCAGTACCATCCCCGAGGAACAATCCATCCGTATCAAACAAAGGAGTATCATGGGTACCGAGATACCCTTGGTGGAATTTGATGTCAGCCAGACGAAGCCCACCTATGCCTTCTATCAGACAAGGATCTCCCTGGATGAAGCAACCAAGCATTTTAACAGGGTGAAGGAGCTTACCATCCGATTATCCATGATCGAGAACTCAGCTTACCGGCTGGCAACCAGTATTAAGAAGACACAGAAGCGTGCCAATGCGCTAAAGAATATCACGATACCGTACTACTCTTCTCTTACTCTGAATATTCAGAATGCTTTGGAGGAAAAAGAGCGTGAGGATTTCACAAGACTCAAGGTTCTTAAGAGCTGGCGGGAATAATCAGCAAGATCGATCAGATTTAGAAAATAGCTTATTTTACTAATAATAATTCATTGATTAAACCGTATAAATTAAAAGAAAACATCCATAATAATTCTCAGATACGACGCCAGAACTTAACATCATGAGTAACTTGAATTTCAAGTTCCGTCGTATCTTAAAATGAATAGAACCGTTTGTAATTTCGTCTCAGAATTGCAAACAGCACTGGGTTCACTAACGAGATGAGGGTGATTGTATTGGATAATCTATTTGAGGCTTTATGTTTCAAACAGTAAAAGGAATACGAAAGGAATACTAACCCTTCGAGGTATAAGTTCCTAAGTAATTCTCAGATCTAGGAAAACTACAGGCACTAAAACTGAATAATGAGACACCAGATGGCAGGAGCAGGAATAGGAATATTTCTGCTCCTGTCATATTATCTTCCTAAGCTGATCTGTTTCATATCATATCCGGTAGGATTCTGGAAGATACGTAATCCGAACTCTTCTGCTACCGACAGGATATGATCAAAGATGTCCGCCTGAACACCTTCGTAATTCGCCCAGTCCGTACTTTTTGTAAAGGCATAGATTTCAATCGGCAGTCCATTCTCACCGGGAGGCAGCTGCCTTACCATCTGTACCAGCTCCTGGTTTAAGTCCGGATGGTTCTTTAGATAATTTTTTATATAAGCGCGGAAGGTTCCTATATTCGTCATATGCCTTCCATTGATCATAAGACTCGTATCGGTTTCATTCTTCCGGTTATAGAGCCTGAGCTCCTCTTCCATACCGGTCACATAGTCCTTGATATAATTAATCTTCTTGAATTTTTCTAACATTTCAGAGGTGCAAAGAGTGATACTGTTTACATCGATATTAACCGAGCGCTTAATTCTTCTGCCTCCGAACTCCATCATTCCCCTCCAGTTCTTAAAAGAATCCGAAATCAGAGCATAGGCCGGAATTGTAACGATGGTCTTATCGAAATTTTGCACCTTTACCGTATTTAACGTAATATCAATCACATCTCCGTCCGCTCCGTATTTCGGCATCTCGATCCAGTCCCCGATTCGAAGCATATCATTGGAGGTAAGCTGGATTCCTGCGATAAAACCCAGGATGGAATCCTTGAATACGAAGGAAAACACAGCTGCCAGAGCACCGATTCCACTGAGTAAAATCAGCGGACTTTCTCCCATGAGGTTTGCGATTCCAATAATCAGCAGAATAATATATACAACAATTTTTATAACCTGAAGCAGACCCTTAATCGGTCTCACCTTGGAGATCGGTTTTAGCCGGTAAACATCGTCGATCGTATCCAGCAGGGCATTGAATACGAGCACGGATGCGATCAGGATATAGGTGGATGACAAACGTTTGATGATTTCTTCTACCTGATCAAAAATGGGGGCAGCAGTATATACGATCATACCGGGAAGCAGCTGGAAGCCTCTCTGTATCACCCTGTGTTCCAGCATAATATCGTCCCATACCATTTTATTGCTTCTGATGATTTTAGATATGATACGAAGCACTATTTTCTTCAGGATCAAATTAATCATAAAACATAGAAGGATGATAATGAGAATAACAATCCCATAGGATAAATATACTGCAAAGCTAGTCTTTATCCCCCTATTAATCAACATCTGTTCGAAATAATCCATTACTCCGTCAAACCCTTCCACTAATGTATTTTTGTCTGAACTTACACTTAATAACATAGTAACCACACATGATTTTTTCTATATTGTACTATCCCTTCCATCCCTTGTCAAACCACAGGTAAGTAAAAACAAATCTTCTACCATTTTAATTTCTGAACTGAAAACAAAATGATTGGCATAAAATTTTTATCTAATTCTAATGTTTGAAGGCATATGCTGTGGTATAATTTGCTTACTACTTTGCCATGTTAATATGGAAAGTATTCATATACTACATTATTACATTATAAAGAAAGAAAAAACTAGAAAGAGGTGTAGCTATGTGGTTTACAAAATCACAGGAAGAGATTTGCAGAGAGTTACATGTTAATCCTGCCGAAGGCCTGTCAAAGTCAGAGGCTCAAAAAAGGTTGGAACAATATGGGCCGAATAAGCTTAAAGGAAAACCGAAAAAGAGTGTAATCGCCCTGTTTTTTTCACAGTTAAAGGATATGCTGATTTATGTTCTGCTAGCAGCCACACTGATTACTTTTGTCATCGGCGAATATGTGGATGCCATCATCATTCTTCTGGTCATTGCTTTGAATGCAGTCATCGGTGTAGTGCAGGAATTCAAGGCAGAGAAAGCGGTCGAGGCACTTCAGAAGATGACCACTCCAAGATCCTTGGTCCGTAGAGATAAGGAAGTACTTGAGATTAATTCTGAGGAAATCGTTCCCGGTGATATCATTATTCTGGATGCTGGTCGATATGTCCCTGCAGATCTTCGTTTAATCGAAAGTGCTAATCTTCAGATTGAAGAGTCTGCCCTAACAGGAGAATCTGTCCCCAGCACGAAGGAAGCTGCTGCAATCCTTTCAGACCCTAAGACTCCCATAGGTGATAAGGCAAATATGGCTTTTATGTCCACCCTGGCGACCTACGGCAGGGGAGAAGGTGTTGTTGTCGCTACTGCGATGGAAACTGAGATTGGTAAGATTGCAAAGATTCTGGAGGAAGAAAATGATGAGATGACCCCCTTGCAGAAGAGACTCGATGAGCTGGGCAGAATTCTCGGATATCTTGCCATAGGCATCTGTGCTCTGATCTTCGTAATTGCCCTGATTCAGAAGAGGGATCTGATGGAGATGTTCCTGACTGCGATCAGTCTTGCTGTCGCTGCGATACCAGAGGGTCTGGCTGCAATTGTAGCCATCGTGCTAGCCCTTGGCGTAACCAGAATGTCCAAGATCAATGCCATCGTCAAGAAGCTTCCCGCTGTTGAAACCCTTGGTTCCGTTAATATCATATGTTCCGATAAAACCGGAACCTTAACGCAGAATAAAATGACTGTCGTGAAGCATTATACCATCGGCAATCTTCATGATGTAGCTCAAACCGGCAACAATTTAGTTGCCTCAGCGGACACCGGAGAATTAGTAAGGTCCCTGGTGCTCTGCTCTGATGCAACCTATGAAAATGGCCAGGGAACCGGAGATCCAACTGAGGTAGCGCTGATTATTCTCGGTGATAAATATAACCTAAAGAAATCCGAACTAAATAAAAATCATAAGCGTGTATCGGAATTCCCGTTTGATTCTGATCGAAAACTAATGTCCACCTTAAATGTGGAGGGAAATGCTTATCGAGTCCATACGAAGGGGGCAATCGACAACCTGCTGAAGATCTCCACCCATGCCCTGGTGGGTGGAAAGGTGGTCCCCCTAACCAACGAATTGAAGGAGGATTACCTGAAAAGGACTGAGGAGATGTCCGATAGTGCCCTCCGCGTACTCGGCGTAGCCTATAAGGATACGGATCAGGTTCTTGCACCGGAGGCTATGGAGAAGGATCTTACCATCATTGGACTTGTTGGCATGATTGATCCTCCCAGACTGGAGGTAAAGGATTCCATAATGGAAGCGAAGGCTGCCGGTATTATACCGGTAATGATCACCGGTGATCATAAGAATACCGCAGTAGCCATTGCTAAGGAGCTGGGTATCGCCGAATCCATCGGACAGAGCATCACCGGTACGGAGATCGATGAGCTTCCGGAGGAGCAATTTGCAGCTAATATCGATCAGTACAGGGTATTCGCCAGAGTATCTCCCGAACATAAGGTTAAAATCGTCCGTGCCTTTAAAGCAAAAGGTAATATTGTATCGATGACCGGTGACGGCGTGAATGATGCTCCTTCCCTGAAATTCGCTGATATCGGCGTTGCTATGGGCATTACAGGAACGGATGTAGCGAAGGGTGCCAGCGATATGATCCTGACCGATGATAATTTTACAACCATCGTGAATGCAATTGAGGAAGGCCGCAACATCTATAATAATATCAAGAAAGCCGTGATCTTCCTGCTCTCCTGTAACCTGGGCGAGGTAATCACGATCTTCCTCTCCATCCTGTTTAACTGGCCCGTTCCTCTGTTAGCCACACAGCTGCTTTGGATTAACCTGATTACCGACTCCCTACCCGCGATTTCGCTCGGTGTTGATCCCGGTGACCGTGACGTCATGAAGAATAAGCCCCGTAACCCTAAGGAAAGCTTCTTTGCCAGAGGTGCCGGAGTCAGAGCGGTATTGGGCGGTGTTCTGATCGGTATCCTGACTCTGCTGGCCTTCTATTTCGGTTTATCTGAGCATGGCTATAACTTAGGAAGCATCGGTAATACGGCAGAGGATCCGGCTTTTGAGGCAGCCCTCACTTATGCCAGAACCATGGCCTTCGTTGTTCTTGCAGCTTCCCAGTTGTTCTATTCCTTATCGATGCGCCATACGACCAAATCCATCCTTCAGGTCGGTTTATTGGGGAATAAATACCTGTTTGGTTCCATCATCGTAGGCTTACTGCTCCAACTGGTGGTCATCTCCGTTCCCTTCCTGGCGGATGCCTTCCAGGTTCACAACCTAAGCCTTTTCGACTGGGGTCTGGTATTTGTGTTCGCTCTGATACCTCTGATCGTAAATGAGATTATTAAAATATTTATGAGAAGGAATGAAGAATAAGTTTATTATCCTAGCTAATTCTAGTAAATACACAACGTTTTACTGAGTTAAACCAAATTTAAGTGGACTGACTTATGTTATTCATATAAATCAGTCCACTTATTTATTCCATTCAAATTATCTTCAACTTATAAGTTCCCCACACTACATTCCCCTCGTCCTCTATCCTTTGCTTCTTTTGATAATCCGCAGCAATATGCCGACGGTCACTGTTTGCTTAATCTATGATTTGATAATTTAAGCCATCATAAGTAAATTTGTTTATCAAAACCTTCCATTCCTTTGGTGTGAACTGTTTCTCTATCTCTAATCCACTGTTTTCTGAAAGTAGATTAATAAAAAGCATAAATCGATCAATATTAGTTTTCGGAACATCTTCCATCGGTAATTCTTTGAAAGAAATAAAAGTTTTTTGTAATGCCACCCAACCACCGTTAGAATCCAGTGTGTTCATGATTTCCAATAACTGAAACATAAAGCCTTCGTAATTATATACTCCACTCGAAAGCGATAAAGCCTTTGAAAAATTTAAGTATACTTCTTCCCCGACAAATGAATTTCCTCCAAACCCATACCCATTATCATAAAAACTATAGACACATTTTAAGGTTGCAAAAAATTCATCATCAAAAACCCAGCGCAGGTCCAGCTTATTTGATGCAACGCCATCAAAGGTATGTCCCATTTCATGTACTAGACCCCATAGCAGATTATTATGGTCAGCGGTTGCATCAAGTTCTATTTTACTCAGCTCATTTGATACTTCGGCACAATTAATGTAGATTGGGTTCCCAGCCAATCCATAATGAGTCAGCTTCTCAGTCAGAATAAAATCGGTAGTACCCTCATATGGTTCCGAATTACCGATCAGCCATTTCATTGATTGTCGCAGCTTAGCATATACATCCAGCCAATCACTTATTTTTTGAGAGCTGATTCCACTTCTAACGACATCTGCTTTTCTGAATACCATTCTTATGGTCCCATCTGTACTTGTATATAATAAGTATTTTTTATCTTCCTTGATAGGAGTAACTTTGATCTGGTCGAACAGCACTGTTCCTTTCATCTTATTTTTTGACCAGCCTGTTCGAAGCTGAAAGGTTAATTTGCCCTGGCTATCCAGTTTAACCACCCGCCGCAGCTTAACCCATCCTCGATCATCTCCCGGAATCTCATCTGTATTCTTATGTATCATGTCAGAATAAACATAACTGCTATTATGATCGCTTGGATCATCTACCATAATGGAGATCCCGTATCCGGAGTTCTTTTGAAGTTTATAATCCTCTGTTTTGACCCAGGCAGAGACAACATAAAATTGATATGCTTCCCCTGCCGTAATGTGATAGGTAATATAAGCTTCCGAATAATGATTAGAATTGATTTTAACAGCAGTTTTACGTTTATTCTTTCCTAAGGTGTTATAGGTAAAAACAGTAGAAGGATTATCGCTATAGGAGCTGTCGTGAACGATGGATACATTCCCATGAGCAGCAAAAGCACTGTTCTGTGAGTAAGGCAATAATACTGATAAGAATATTGTTAAGCAGATTATTAGAACTGCAATCCTTCTATAAATTCTAAACAATAATATCACCTTCCTCGATTGTAAATTCACCATTGTCTTATTTAGCTATAGTGGGTTGATGGAAATCCAACAACCCACTAGGAACATCATTTAAGTAAAGCTTATCAGCATATACCTTGATAAATCGATCAAGCCGTTTCTGGTAGAATAATCTCTATTTCAGATGGTATAGAGCTTATAGTGCTATTATCAATTACTATATTAAGAGTCTTAACGATAGAATCAACTGCTTCCTGTGTTGCATTTACATCGTTCGCGATTTCTTCTGCAGCAGTAATGATTTTTAAGACGTCAACCGTTAACTGATCTGTATTAACACCTTTCATCGTTTCCAGCAAGCCGATGAGTTCACTCTTATCAGCTGTTACCAACCGCACCATGAAACGCTCACTCATTCGCCCCTGTACATCAGGTCTGACTTCACCGGGAGTATTACTGTAACTAAACGTATTGATGGCAGTTAACGTATCCGTAGCAGCATCGTAATCAAACACATGCCATAGTGTGCCCTCACGGCCCAATGGTACAATATAGGTAGAAACCAATTGATTGCCGGAATATACTCTCACCTGAGCACCGGATGACGACATAGCGGTACTATTATAGCTGCCACCATTTGTATAGTCATGGACATAGAAGCTGTACAATCCGGTCGCGTTTAATTCATAAACCGTTGTAGTCTCCGGACCATAGCTTGAGGTATCGTCAAGGTCCAGATTGGCTATTGTTTGAGAACCCGAATAATAGTCTTTCTCGCTAAACCAGGTATGGAATGTTGAATTTCCGTCTACTGTCGGCCCATACAAATGCGAGTCTAAGTCACTCGGTGTTTCTCCCCACGTTAAGACGATACGAACGTCTCCACCGATAGATCCACTGGTAATCGGTGACAAGGCTACGTGCTTTAATATACTTGCATTCGCCAGAACTGCAATATTGATTGTAGTAGTCACATAATCGGCCTTTAAAAACTCAATTGTATAATTACCTGCTGCTATATCTATTGAGTAACTACCGTTTTGAGTAGTTCCGGATATAATGATGTTCCCCGTTGTGTTATTCCAGTTACTCCGCACATTATAGGTAGCATCAGATACAGAACCACCTGTTACTGCATCCGTAACATTACCACTGACAGTTCCCGAACCAATATTATTCCGATCCACCATGAGCAATGTTTCAGCATAGGTAGACTGATCTTTTATGACTGTCACTCTGCTCGTGTAGGTCTGATATCCTGTAGCTGATACATACAATATATATTCTCTGGCATTCAGGCTTGGAAAGTAAAAATTGCCGTTGCTGTCTGAATATATTGTTTTGACAAGAGACAGTCCGCTGTATAAAGTCACCCTGGCATTAGGAATTGCTCTACCGCTGCCCGCTTCATGGACATAACCTGTAATCCCACCAACACCAAAGCTGCATTTATCAATCATGGAACCGTTTTCGATATGGAGCTTAAGTTTGAGCGGACTGCTGTTTTCATCCCAAATATCCCATGACCAAGTAGCTCTATAAACAGTCTTAATAAACATACCAAACGCCGTATCCGTATCTAGTTCTAAGGTCATATAGCAATAAATCGTTGCGTCAGCGCAGTAGGTCGCGGCGATCTCAGTAATATGTGGTGTAAAGGCAGCTGAAATACCAAGTCCTACCTGACCATCAATACCGATTAAATCCATAAGACGAAAGGCATTTAATCTTAAGGCTAAGCCCAATCCTGCCTTAGCACTACCCTTCAGGGATAAAAAGTCAAGGGAATGTGAGAAGTCATGGATCAGTCGCGTTGAACCGTTTCTAACCTGTATTCCCTGTGTTGTAACCACAGTATAGGTAATGCTGGCACTACCCTTAACACTCACATTATAGAAAAATACAATATCGATGGAAAGTCCGGTAGTCCCTAATGCAATCGGTAATCTGCCTAATTCAACTTTTCCGGGAATCCATCTTGTATCAGTGAGTTGATATCCGCTTTCGTAACCGGTGTATTCAATTTGACCTGTCAGCTTAATTTTTTCCTTTATGGAGATAACTAATTCATCTAAATCAACACCGGAAAACAAGCCGACTGATGCATCAACTTTACAGGTGATTTGCGGAATCTCGATAGAAACTTTACCGCTTGCTTTCACATTATCTGAAATTTTTTTATTAGCTACTGTGAACGTCAATTTCCCAGGAACAGAAACACTTCCCCCTGCCTTAATATCAAGCGAATATGTTTCGCCCTCCACATCATCAATACTACCATATGGATCATATTCACATAGGACATCTTCAGGTGTAACGATATTACTTACATCAGCGGTTCCAATCCCTTCAAAATCAATATTTGTGAAGACCTCAGCCATATCCGGTTCAGAGCATAGGATTAATAATTTATTTCCATCAATCTCAGTGATACTGATCGCTTTTACGGCAAGTCCGGTGATATATTCACTGTTTGCCGGTAATACGAATACTGTTCCGGCAGCTATTGCGCTTGTTGCATCGTTTTTAGGGAGTGTAACAGAAATAGTCCCATCCTCATTGATGATAACCGAATAATCAGTGATACCATTAAGTGATTCTCTCACTACACCTTCAGCAAGCGCTACATTTTCATGCGGGTTAGTTACATCAACCTCTGTAGAGGCGTTGAACGAATCTATGGCGCTAAATATGCTGTTTTTATCCATTCCCGATAATGCGTTGTTGGGGTTGAACTTGTTATCGCTCAGGCTTAAGAAGCCCTGCTGTACAGCAACAGCAACTTCATTCGGAAACTTAAGAGAATTTGCATCAGCACAGGTAATCGTGTATTCTCCCATAAAGCCCATTGCTTTTACTACAGTAAATGCGGCAAACTCCCTTGTTGCCGTATCATCCGGGCGAAAGAGAGGAATATCCTGCTCAGGATCCAGATAGCCTTCCGAATCCGGTGCAGGCAATATTCCATATAGGTCTGCCATTTCAATCGCTAGGCCATATTGAGAAATCTTTGTATCTGCATATTTATAATCAAAATCTTCTGCATTTATGGTGGAAAGATCAAAACTAAATTTCTCTGCAAGCAATTGAATCCATTGGCCCCGTGTAAAGGTTCCACCAGAATCTAATGTAAAATTAGCGGTTATGGTTGAACTGGTGCCGGGCATTACATAGGTCGTACTTGCGAGCGAAGCATTTGCAAAAGATCCGCCGTTCGAGGATGTCCATCCTGCAAATACATAACCCTCATGAGGGGTAGCTGATAATCTGATCACAGCACCACTTGCATAGTTTCCGGTGGTCCCCGTTGTTATCGTACCCCCTTCACCGGCAGCTATGGTTAATGCATAGGTTGTTGTCACCGGTGGTATATATGGTGGTATATACGGTGTTTCAGGTGCTACTGTTGGAGTAGGAGTTACGGTGACTGTTGGTATAGTTGGATCCATCACCTGTATTACTACAGCTTCTGAAATCGCTCTTCGAACAGTTGCTGCATTGCTTCTGTATGCAACCGCATAAATTTTGTATGTACCACTGACCTTCGGAGTGAATATGCCTTTATCGTTTATCGCCGCTTTATCCGATGTCGTGTTTGCTTTAGTATCAGCAATAATTTTACCATCCTCAGCTGTTACGATCCAAAATGTCTGATTTGCGGAATTACTCGGGATCAGCTTTCTGTTAAAGTTATAGGATGTATTCACTGCCATGGTGTTATCTTCAGGCTGATTATTAATAACAATCTCTGAAGCATCTATATTGATTTTTACATCATCTGAACAGGTTGATACTTTATTTCCCTTCTTATCATAGATAACGGCAGTAACTTTATATTTAGCATTTATCTTTTCCTCTGCACTTTTCAAAGTATATACTTTTATCTTCGACGTAGTATCCTTTACTTCTACAGTTTTGGAAGATATCAGTTCATTGCTCGAAAAACTGATATAGTCCCTTATTGATTTACTTATATTCCATTTTACTGTATAACCCTTTTTTACATTACCAATAGTATACGTGTTGCTTGTTCCTGCATATGAATACTTGTACTTTTGCAGAAATACAGGCTTCGTACTATTGGCAGCGTTCGCCTTCATTGGTGGTATCATTGTGGCAATTAAAACAACAATAGTCAATATACTAAGAAGCTTTTGTCTTAAGTATCGTTTAGATTTTTTCATTAACAAAACACACCTCCGTTTCAAATAAAAAAGCCATCCTTACTTTTAAGGTGGCTTTATCATTAGTAAAGTGAGGGTCTATGATACCAATACCATCTTAGTTATTATAAAACACGGGGAAGTTAATTTCAAGAATATTTAACAATTATTTCCATTTACTTATTCTAAATAATTCTCTTGTTTGATAGAAGTCATATCATTTTACTTGGTAAATATATTGATATTTAAAGTAACAACATGTAAAATCTAACTATCAAAGAGTTTGGATACATGCAGAAGGTCCAGACACGTTTCATTCAGAACACTCTTTGCATGTTATAATGCTCTGTTGGAATCATATATGAGTGAAATATAGAAGACAGAAGTTGAAGGGAGATTATATGAATCAAACAAGTAGCTTAAAGGAAATCTATCTTGCCGGAGGATGCTTCTGGGGTACGGAGAAGTATCTGTCCGAAATACCGGGAATCGTTCAGACGGATGTAGGTTATGCCAATGGAAACACAGAGAATCCGACCTATCATGAGGTCTGCCATAATAATACCGGTCATGCGGAGACGGTCCGCGTTTTCTATGATCCTAAGGTAATACGTTTGGAATTTGTCCTGTCCCTGTACTATGACGTGATTAACCCTACTTCAGTAAATAAGCAGGGGGGAGATGTCGGTACGCAGTACCGCACCGGTATCTACTATGCAGACGAGCAGGATGAAGCAGTGATTAGAGGCTCGATCGCCGAGCTTCAGAAGAAATATGAGGAGCCGATCGCGATTGAGGTGCTTCCATTACGGAACTACTATCTGGCCGAGGAATATCACCAGAAATATCTGGATAAGAACCCGAACGGCTATTGCCATATCGGAAAGCATAAGTTCGAACAGGCGAAGAATGCCAAGGATCCGGAGTTGAATCCCTAAATTACAACCGGAGCCGGTAAACCGATAATTCTTCTGAGCCGTATCAGAGTTATTCAGAGTGCAAAGTTTCAGAACAAGCAGATCATAATATGAAAGAATATAGGCGTAGTTTCTTCATCGGAGACTACGCCTTATTCTCTACTCCACTCCCTTCAATGAGCTGACCATATCCAGACTTTTTACCCTGCGGGAGAATAGCCGGTTCACCAGTATAGAAACCAGGAAGGTTCCCAAGATACTATAAAGGTAGGAAGGCACATAAACGATCGTGATAAAGTCAAAGGAGTCCCCCATGAACTGAAAGATATATCGCAGGATCCATAATCCGACCGGTATTCCCAGTAGAGCACCAATCGCTGTCATCCAGATATTCTGGGTCAATAATAGTGACCGGATTCTTCCGGTATTGAATCCGATTACCTTCAGTGTGGAAAGCTCCCGTTGCCTCTCTAAGAAGGACAGAACACCCAGGTTATAAAGGACCACTACGGCCAGAACCACAGCCGCCAGCATCAGCACATAGATCAGAATATTCATGGCCTCGATCATGGATTGAAAGTCATCCTGTAATTTCACCTTAGACCATACATTAGTTACTCCGGTGACCTTTTCTTTCAGTTCTGATGGAACGTTATCAAGAGTAAGCAGGGAGGTCGGACGGAAGGTATATCCATATTCTTCAAAGGTTTCTTTGGTCATCGTAAGTCCCTGGGATACAGGTTTTCTTAATATCCCTTCTACCCTGGAGGAATGCCACCCTTCCTCCCCGTAGGTATGCCAGTTAATCATATCTCCTACTTCTACCTTCAATTGCTCCGCTAAGAGCCTGCTGATGGTAATTCCATGCTCAGGCAATGAGACCGGATTAC
>JAEZHX010000232.1 GCA_023436765.1 Bacillota bacterium | reverse complement strand
GACCTTCTAAAGATTAAGACGATGAAGAAAACCGGTTTTAAGGTAGAAGTCATTTCGCTGATTTATTATAAGAATACCTCCCTGGAGAAGGCCATTGACCATATGTTCCTAGAGGCAGACCGCGCCTTTTAGGAAGGAGCGAATATCCTGATCCTGACGGACCGCGGTGTGGATGAGAACCATGTGGCCATTCCCTCCCTATTGGCTGTTTCTGCTCTGCAGCAGCATCTGGTCAGGACCAAGAAGAGAACTGCTCTGGCAATGATACTGGAGAGTGCGGAACCCAGGGATGTTCATCATTTTGCCTGCCTTCTCGGTTACGGTGCCTGTGCGGTGAATCCTTACCTGGCACAGGAGACGATCAGACAGCTGATCAATGAGAACATGCTTGATAAGGATTATTATGCTGCAGTGGATGATTATAACAAAGCCGTCTTAAAGGGAATTGTAAAAATCGCCTCCAAGATGGGTATCTCAACGATCCAATCCTATCAGGGTTCTAAGATTTTTGAAGCCATTGGTATCAGTAAGGAAGTAATCAATAAATATTTCACCGGAACTGTCAGCAGGATTGAGGGAATAACACTGAAGGATATGGAGAAGCAGGTGAATGACCTTCACTCCAAAGCCTTTGATCCGCTGGGTTTGGAGCTGGATCTTACCCTGGAGAGCAACGGTTCCCATAAATACAGGAGTGGCAAGGAGGAGCACCTCTATAACCCGAAGACCATCCATCTTCTTCAGCAGTCCACCAGGACCGGTAACTATGAGCTATTCAAGGAGTACTCGAAGGAGATTACCGAGGAACAGGAAAAAGTGCACTTAAGAGGACTGCTGGAGATAGATTTCCCGGAGAAGGGGATCCCGGTTGAGGAGGTTGAGAGTGCTGCTTCCATCGTTAAGCGGTTTAAGAGCGGTGCCATGTCCTATGGTTCCATCTCAAAGGAAGCCCATGAGGCTTTAGCAATTGCCATGAACCGTCTCGGAGGTAAGTCCAACAGCGGTGAGGGTGGTGAAAGCCTGGAACGCTTAAAGCCCGGTGAGGACGGGTTAAATCGCTGCTCTGCAATCAAGCAGGTGGCCTCCGGCCGTTTTGGCGTGACCTCGGAGTATTTGGTCAGTGCGAAGGAGATCCAGATTAAGATGGCACAGGGCGCCAAGCCCGGAGAAGGTGGTCAGCTGCCGGCAGAGAAGGTCTATCCCTGGATCGCTAAGACCAGGCATTCCACTCCCGGTGTGGGACTGATTTCCCCGCCTCCGCACCATGATATCTATTCGATCGAGGATCTCGCACAGCTGATTTATGATTTGAAGAATGCGAATAAAAATGCCAGAATATCCGTGAAGCTGGTTTCAGAAGCCGGTGTCGGAACAGTCGCTGCCGGTGTAGCTAAGGCCGGTGCCGGAGTTATCCTGATCTCCGGTTATGATGGCGGAACCGGTGCTGCACCCAGGACTTCCATCTATAACGCCGGACTTCCCTGGGAGCTGGGGCTGGCGGAAACCCACCAGATCCTAATCATGAACGGACTCAGGAATAAGGTGGTCATCGAAACTGACGGTAAGCTGCTGACAGGCCGTGATGTACTGATTGCTGCACTGCTCGGGGCCGAGGAGTTTGGCTTTGCCACAGCTCCGTTGGTAACCCTGGGCTGTGTGATGATGAGAGTATGTAACCTTGATACCTGTCCGGTCGGTGTTGCTACCCAGAACCCTGAGCTTAGGAAGAATTTCAGCGGTAAACCGGAATATGTGGAAAACTTCATGCTCTTCGTAGCTGAGGAGCTGCGGGAGTACATGGCGAAGCTGGGCTTTCGGAGCTTTGAGGAAATGGTTGGCCGTACGGATTTATTGAAAATGAAGGATGGCCTTAAGCAGGAGGAAGGGGCCGGTAAGGTTGATCTAAGCGCGGTTTTAATTAATCCCTTCCAGGAAAAAGGGCAGAGCATCCATTACAGTCCTGATCAGGCTTATGATTTTGGTCTGGAGAACACGGTAGATGAGAAGCTTCTCCTTAGCAAGTTCAAGCTGCAGGATAAGCATTCCCAGAAGGTTAAGCTGCAGGTTTCCAATACGGACCGTACCTTTGGTACCATCCTTGGTTCCGAGATTACCAGAAGACATGGAACCAACCTGAAGGAGGATACCTTTATCATAGAGTGCCAGGGCAGCGGCGGGCAGAGCTTCGGTGCCTTCATCCCGAAGGGACTGACCATTATGCTGGAGGGTGACAGTAACGACTACTTCGGTAAGGGCTTATCCGGCGGTAAGCTGATTGCATATCCTCCGAAGGGAAGTACCTTTAAGGCTGAGGAGAATATCATCATCGGAAATGTAGCCCTGTATGGCGCGACCAGTGGTAAAGCGTTCATTAACGGTGTTGCCGGGGAGCGCTTCTGTGTCCGTAATTCAGGTGCGATGGCAGTGATAGAAGGCGTCGGTGATCACGGCTGTGAGTACATGACCGGCGGCAGAGTGGTGGTTCTCGGTAAGACCGGGAAAAACTTTGCGGCAGGTATGAGCGGCGGTATTGCCTATGTCCTCGATGAAGCCAGTGACCTATATAAGAAGCTGAATAAAGGAATGGTCACCTTTGAAGCTGTCACTGAGAAGTACGATGTGCTGGAGCTTAAGAATATGATCAGTGAGCACGTGGAGTTAACGAATTCAAAGAAGGGAAGAGAGATTCTGGAGAATTTCAAGGATTATCTGCCTAAATTCAAGAAGATCATACCCCATGACTATAGGCGGATGCTGCAGACCATCATGCAGATGGAAGAGAAGGGTTTAAGCAGTGAGCAGGCTCAGATCGAAGCATTTTTCGCTAACACTCGGAACGAAGTGTAAATTAACAGAAAGCGTTAATTTGCACCTGGAAGTTTGTGCCTGCGTCATCCTTGACACAAACTTAAAGGTAAGCTATGTGAGGTTATAAGGAGGTATATATGGGAAAACCAACAGGTTTTATGGAGTTTGAAAGGGCAATAGGGCACAACGATCCGCCTAAGGACCGTATACAGCATTTTAATGAATTCCATCAGCCTCTGTCCATGGAAGAGAGGAAGCGCCAGGGTGCCCGCTGTATGGAATGCGGTGTGCCATTCTGCCAGTCAGGACTAATCATCGGAGGAATGACCTCAGGATGCCCCCTGAACAATCTCATACCGGAATGGAACGATTCTATCTATAGAGGTAACATGAAACAGGCCTTTCATCGCCTGATGAAGACGAATAATTTTCCTGAGTTTACCGGAAGGGTATGTCCCGCTCCCTGTGAGGCGTCCTGTACCTGCGCTCTGAACGGTGATCCGGTAGCAATTAAGGAAAATGAATGTGCAATCATTGATTATGGTTATGAAGAGGGGTATCTTAAACCGGAGCCCCCTCAGAATAGGACCGGCAAGAAGGTGGCGGTCATCGGCTCCGGGCCTGCAGGTCTTGCTGCAGCGGATCAGCTGAATAAAAGGGGACATCTCGTTACGGTATTTGAACGGTCCGACCGTGTGGGTGGACTCCTGATGTACGGAATTCCCAATATGAAGCTGGAGAAGCAGGTAATCGAGCGTAGGGTCACCATCATGAAGGAAGAGGGTGTAACCTTCCTTACCGGTACGGATGTCGGCAATAACTACAAGGTATCGAAAATTCTAAAGGAATTTGACAGTATCATTCTGACCTGCGGTGCATCGAATCCAAGGGATATTAAGGCTCCGGGCAGGGAGGCAATGGGAATTTATTTTGCAGTCGATTACCTTACCAGTACCACGAAGGATCTCCTGGAGGCAGGAACCACAAAAGCCGCCGCTATAGGGAATTTTACGGTTACAGCGAAGGATAAGAAGGTTCTGGTTATCGGAGGCGGAGATACCGGCAATGACTGTGTCGGAACTTCCATCCGGCAGGGAGCAGCCTCTGTGCTGCAGCTGGAGATGATGCCGAAGCAACCCGATACAAGAGCTGAGAATAATCCCTGGCCGGAGTGGCCGAAGGTATGCAAGACTGATTATGGCCAGCAGGAAGCTATCGACTGCTTTGGTAAGGACCCCAGGGTGTACCAGTCCACTGTGAAGGAATTTATTACAGATAACCAGGGGAATGTATGCAGGGTTAAGATTGTGAAACTGGAAAGTAAGTATAACGAGGAGCTGAAACGATATACGATGGAAGAGGTGGCGGGCAGTGAATTCGAAGAAGATATCGATCTGGTACTAATCGCTGCCGGCTTCCTTGGAACGCAGTCCTATATAGCAGAAGCCTTTGGGGTGGAGCTGGATGGCAGGACCAATGTGAAGACCGAACAAGGTAGATATCGCACTAATGTGGATAAGGTATTTACCGCCGGAGATATGCACCGGGGTCAGTCCCTGGTTGTCTGGGCCATCCGTGAGGGCAGAGAGGTAGCGAAGGCGGTGGATGAACAGCTGATGGGCTACAGCAATCTGGCATAAAGAGGATACAAGGCTATAGATCTGATCAGACACTCTCTCATACAAAAAATTAGATAAACAAAAACAGTTATTCCTCATTTCTTAGGGAAGTCCTGGAAGGGCTACCCGGGAAGCTGAGGGATAACTGTTTTTGCGTAATACAAGATAGGCCAAAGGATTATTTACTATTGACAGGGAAGGGGCAAATTATTCATAATTTTCATAAATAAATTCTCCTAAAATATATATGAAAGGATTAGCGATGGAATACTTAATCACAGATGGTAGAAATGAAGATTTTATAACGCTGTGTCGGATGCTGGATGAGCACTTGAATGAGGCAGTCGGAGGCGATAAACAGAGGGAACAGTATAATCAGTATAATACACTTGAGGATATCCATGATGTCATACTGCTTTATGATCAGGGAATGCCGATAGCCTGCGCCAGCTTTAAGCAACATGAAGAAGGGGTGGCAGAGGTGAAACGGGTATTCTTGAGGAAGGAATACCGGGGCAGAGGATTATCCAAGGAATTAATGCAGCATCTGGAGGCAAGAGCGAAAGACCGGGGGTATCGGAAGCTTGTTCTTGAGACCGGAGCTGTCCTTAAGGAAGCGATGAGTTTGTATCAGAAGCTGGGATATGAAATCATAGAGAATTATGGACCATATCGCTGCATGTGTGGTTCTGTCTGCATGAGCAAAATACTTGTATAGGATAGAAGCTCCATAGGAATCGTTGTTATATAAATAAATGCTATTTTTGATTAATATGTAGAAATAATCAGCTTACTTTCGTATAATATGTTAATAACTACTCAATGATACAGAATAAAATATACCGGTAGATAGGAGAATGCATATGTTTAATCCCGCAAAGCTATTTAAAATAAAAAGTGCATGGGAGAAGTTTACAGTCAATCATCCCAAGTTTCCGAAGTTTATGGAGGCAGTAGGGAAGAAGGCTCTGGAGGAAGGTACGGTCTTTGAATTCAATGTTACTACAGCAAGCGGTGAGAACTTAAGCTCTAATATAAAACTCACCCAATCGGATATTGAACTGTTCAAGGAATTGTCTGAAATGTTTAAAAACTGAAGGGCATGATAGATAAACTGCTTTATCTCAGTATTATTTTAGCAGATTTTTATTACAGGATAACGAAGGAGAATCGACATTGGACAACCGGATAAAACTGATCTTATGTGATCTTGATGACACACTGATGACCTCGAAGAAGGAGGTACTTCCCCTCACAAGAGATGTCCTGTGGGAATGCAGCAGGAGGGGAATAATCATAGGTTATGTTACGATTCGGTCTCCACGTAAAACCGCAATCTATACGAAAGGGCTTCCCTGTGATTGCCTGGCGAATTATAACGGTGCTGTCATAAGAGTGAAGGAGGAGATGATCGGGAATTACTCCATTCCTCATAACGCCGGATTACAACTGATAACATCTTTACAGAGGGATTATCCAAACGCTTCCATCGGTGCATATTTTGAACCGTATTCTTACCGTGACAATCAGATTGGAGTGATAGGCTCTGAAGAGGCTATCTCCTTTACCCCTGCAGATATGCCGGCCTATGATTTCCAAAGGATCCGAATCGTTCCCGGAAGGGATCGGATCGATATCACAAAATATATCACAGCAGATATGGCATACTCCATTACGGTACATGGCTCCCTCATCATTACCAGCAGTCAGGCAAATAAGGAGCATGCTACCAAGAAAATCATGGAGCACTTGGGAATAAAGCCCTCGGAGGTCCTTTCCTTCGGTGATGATTATGTAGATATCGGTATGCTTAAGGTAAGCGGAACCGGTGTCGCCATGGGGAATGCGGTGGATGCTGTGAAGGAAATGGCTGATTATATTACTCTGACAAATGAGGAAGAGGGAATCGCTGATTATCTTAGACGTTATGTATTATCAGAATAGTCAAAGCTGTAATATATCTATGCATAAAAGTGCAGGTTTGGAATGATTGGGAAAATCTGCACTTTATTTATGATTGAATCCGTGATATGATTTCCTTTTTGTTTGTAGTTGTCCACTCTGATTTCTATTTGAGGCTCACTACCGGACATGTGTCTGCGTGGAAGATACGCAGTTACTTTGTTTTGTACATATTTCATAAAAATAATATAAACCAGTAGTGATAACTAT
Source organism: Bacillota bacterium (assembly GCA_023436765.1). GTDB lineage: Bacteria > Bacillota > Clostridia > Lachnospirales > Lachnospiraceae > Mobilitalea. The sequence continues at coordinate 156 of JAEZHX010000232.1, read as the reverse complement.
TATCAATTACTATTGACATAGCCAACACCTTTCATTATGATGAAACTATAAAGAAATAAAAGGTAACAGGACTAGGATGCTTACATAGATTCATGGTATGAATATTTGAAAAATGAATACCTGCCAGTCAGGTGTTTATTAATACATGATTCATAA
>JAEZHX010000126.1 GCA_023436765.1 Bacillota bacterium | reverse complement strand
CCATATTTACTCCCATATTAACAGTATCTTCGACTTCAATCGTAAGTACTCCCGTATGCCCATGTAAATACTGGGCTTCTCCTTGGATCCCATAAAACCTGTGTGCGTATTGTAAGTCTAAGGTAGTGAAGCTTCTCATGATTATTCTCCTTATAGTTTATATTTACGGTGGTATTTATGCTCCCGTATGCGCACATACTTGAGTTTCAGTTAAGTCAATCAATCTTATACCTTCATTCCGCGGTACCAGACTATTCCTATTATAGCATATATTGCCGATAAAGAACAGTGATTTTATGCATAATTCCTTTATTTTCGACCATATATGACAAATTTCAACTCGGCACTACCATCATACTAATAGAACTATTATGACAATGTGGAACGTAAAATATAGATTGAATAAATATTTCTTCTTAGGGAAGGTAAGGGCAATAAGGTTTTCACTCTAGCCCTTTCAATCATGACCTCACGAATGACAAGGCTTATTTTTCATATCTTTATATATGAGGTTCATCAAAAACCTCCCAATTTAATGAAATATTATTAGTAAATTTATGCAATCGGTTACATCGATTAAACTTTAATATTTACCTTATTTTAAACAAATTATCTGTCTAATGTTACAATAAATACATAAATATTAATAAAATATTGACATATATCACGAATACCATTATAATACAAATATGAAACCGGTTACATTATTACGATAATAAATACATAAATGTAAGAGAATGGAGGATTATAGAATGGTTTATAACAAGGATTTGTTAGATGAATTGCGAACGAAGGCAAAACAACTTCGCAAGGATGTTGTACACTGTATTGGTGTTGGAGTAGCAGGGCATATCGGCGGCTCTAATTCATCAGCAGATATCGTTGCTGCATTGTATTTTTATAAGATGAAACATGATCCCAAAAATCCTAAAATGGAGGATAGAGACAGGTTTATATTGAGCAAAGGTCATGTTGCTATTTTACAATATGCTGCTTTGGCCGAGGCTGGTTATTTTCCGGTTGAGGATCTTAAGAAGACGAAAGAAATCGGTTCGTATCTTCAGGGACATCCGGATGTACTGAAAACGCCAGGTATCGAGGCAGGTACAGGCTCTTTAGGGCAGGGGCTTTCTATAGGTCTTGGTATGGCAATGGGAATGAAACTAAAGCAAAGCAAACGAAAGGTTTATGTACTGATTGGCGACGGCGAATTGGCTGAAGGGCAGATATGGGAAGCAATGCTGGCTGCCAGTGCATTCAAGATGGATAATCTGGTTGCAATTGTTGACCGAAATAGTCTACAGGCTAATGGTAAAATTGTTAATCGATTTGATACGAACCCATTAAATTCAAAATTCGAGAGTTTTGGATGGAACGTGATAGAGATTGACGGACATAATATGGAAGAAATTTTAAGTGCCTTAGATAGTGCGGATTCAGTAAAAGGAAAGCCGACATTGATCCTTGCTAATACGATAAAGGGCAAAGGAGTAAGCTTTGCTGAAAATGTAGTAGGTTTTCATAACGGAATACTTACAGAAGAATTGTATGAAAAGGCATTAGCAGAGTTGTCATAAGATATCGGAGGTGAAAAAATGGAATATACAAATCAAAGAGTAGCATACGGAAATACTTTAGTTGAATTGGGAGCAAAGGATGATAGGATTGTTGTGCTTGATGCAGATTTGGGTGGCTCAACAATGGGGAAATTATTTGAAGAAAAATACCCGGAAAGACATTTTGAGATGGGAATTGCAGAAGCCAATATGACGTCTACTGCTGCCGGCTTAGCTCAAACAGGAATGATACCTTTTACAAATTCATTTGCTGTATTTGCGGGAGGTCGTGCATATGATCAGATACGGCAGACAATAGCTATTGGTATGTTGAATGTTAAGGTGGTTGGATCTTCTTCTGGTTTATCTGATTTTGGCGACGGGGCAACTCATCAAGCTGTTGAGGATCTGGCAATTATGCGTGCCATACCCAATATGGTTGTCCTTTCTCCGGCGGATGCTAATGAAACAGTCCAGGCAACTAAAGCATTAGTTGATTACTATGGTCCTTGCTATATGAGGTTAAATCGAAATGATTATCCGAATGTAACCGATGCCAATAAAAAGTTTGAAATAGGTGTTCCGAGCGTATTGCGTGAGGGCGATACAATCGCTTTGTTCGCAACTGGCTATATGGTAGGTTTAGCCCTTGAGGCAGCAGAGGAGCTAAAGGATAAAGTATCCGTAAAAGTGATCAATGTAAGTACGATTAAGCCAATGAATAAAGAAGCAATCATTGCATTGACGAAAGGATGCAAAGCAATCGTTACAGCAGAAGAACATAGTGTAGTGGGTGGACTTGGCAGTGCTATTTCTGAAGTATTGTGTAAGGAGTGCAAACCGATCGAATATGTAGGCGTTGAAGATGTTTTTGGATGCAGCGGGCATAACTATCAAGAGGTTCTAGACTACCATGGTCTGACAAAAGAACATATAAAAGCGTCAATTTTAAAAATGGCTTAAAAGGAGGAAATGAAATTGAAAATCGGCTTTATAGGACTTGGCATTATGGGAAAACCCATGGCAATGAATCTCTTAAAAGGTGGACATGATCTGGTGGTTTACGATCTGGTATCAGAAAGTGTCAAGCTTCTTGCTGAGGCTGGCGCTACTGCAGCTGAGTCAGCAAAGGCAGTTGCAGAAGAATGTAGCTTCATTATCACAATGTTGCCGAATTCACCACATGTAAAAGCTGTTGTCATGGGACATGAGGGCATTTTAGAAGGAGCAAGAGAAGGTGCAATCCTTGTGGATATGAGTTCTATTGCTCCCTTGGAATCTAAGGAAATATGTAAATCATGCGCTGAAAAGGGTGTGAAGATGATAGATGCACCGGTGAGTGGCGGAGAACCGAAGGCGATAGACGGTACCTTATCTATTATGGTAGGAGGTGACAAGGAGGTCTTTGAGCAAGCATATGAAATCTTGATGAAAATGGGAAGCAGTGTGGTACATTGCGGTGATATTGGTGCCGGCAATACTACAAAACTAGCCAATCAGATTATAGTTGCTTTAAATATTGCGGCGGTATCTGAAGCCTTTATGCTTAGCACAAAGGCAGGAGTGGATCCTGAGAAAGTATTTAATGCAATCAAGGGTGGTCTTGCAGGATCGACTGTTATGAATGCGAAAATTCCTATGATTTTAGACGGAAATTTCAAGCCGGGATTTAAGATTGATCTTCATATCAAGGACTTAAATAATGCAATAGAAACGGGTCATGGTGTTGGCTCATATCTCCCTATGACAGCATTGGTTATGGAAATGCTACAGACATTGCATGCAGATGGGTATGGACAGAACGACCATAGCGGTATTGCTCAATATTATGAAAAGATCACGGGAACATTGATTCGCAAATAATCGTAAGACATGGGGAGGCAGTTATGTCAATTAGTTCAAATCTAGAAAACCTATTCTCCCTTAAGGGAAAAGTTGTAGTATTTACTGGAGCAGCCGGTGGAATTGGTAGTGAATTATGTATTGGAATGGCAGGAGCAGGAGCAACAATGGCTCTGTGCGATATAAATAAGGAAAGCTTGGATGCATTGGCGAATGTCATCATTGAACAAGGTGGAGAAGCATCTGCTCATCTATTAAATGTAATGAATAAAGATAACATACATACTTGCATTCAGGAAATCGCTGATAAATACGGACATATTGATGTCTTAGTGAATTGTGCAGGCATTAACAAAAGAGAAGGATTTATGGATGTAACTGAGGAAACATACGATAGAATCATGGCAATTAACCTAAAGGGTGTTTTTTTAGTAACACAGGAAGTTGTTCCTTATATGATGGAGCAGAAAAGCGGAAGTATTATAAATATTGGTTCACATAATACGGGCAGCATTCTCGGAGGATGTGCGATTTATGGGGCGACAAAGTGCGGAATCGTTTCATTTACCCGCTCCATGGCTGTGGAATGGGCAAAATATAATATTCGCGCGAACTGTATCAGCCCAGGACATATTCAAACTCCACTTACTACCGTAACCTGGGAACATCCGGAACGCTCAAAGTATTTATTGGATCGTATTGCTATGAATCGACCGGGAGTTCCGAAAGACATATTGGGTACCTGCATTCTTCTGGCTTCGAACGCTTCAGAATATATTACTGGTTCAGAATATCGAATCGATGGTGGCTGTATCGCTGGTGGACAACCATGGCCATATGACACTAAATACTAATTCTCGTAGTAAAAAACTAGTATCGCTTTAATTGTGCAAAATTTACAATAAAATACAGTTATATATTTGTTTTTTGTACAAAAACACAACAAAAAGCAGATTATATATTGACAAAGTTTAAAAAATGCACTAAAATTAAAAATGTAACCGGTAACATTTTTAATATATAAAACTTCTACACAAAACAATGAGGAGGATTTAGAAATGAAAGTTAAGAAACTTATGAGCATGTTACTGATAGTTAGCATGATGGTGACACTGGCAGCAGGGTGTTCCGGTAGTAAAGATACAACAGATAAAGCTGATACAGCAGATACAACAAATAAAACTGATACATCGGCACCTGCTGATAGCAGTGAGCCGACAACAGTCGCACCCGAGGATATTAAAGCAGAATTGACACTTTGGGATGCTTCCTGGAACGAGGGAAGAACAGAAAAAATGATAGCTAAGTTTAATGAAACATATCCAAACATTAAAATTAATGTTGAATTTTTCCCGAGTAATGGTATGTCAGATAAATATCTTGTAGCACTGACAAGTGGTTCAGGCCCTGATCTTGTTAGCATTAACAATGAATGGGTATCTACTTATGCAGCTGCAGGAGGTATACTCAATCTTCAATCCAGAGTAGATCAGGAACAGTACGACCTTACTGATTTTTATGATGGTGCAATATCCGGTATTACCTATGATAATAGCATCTATGCATTGCCTTATAGAGCAGAAACTCATGGATTATTCTATAATGCACAATTATTTAAGGATGCGGGTTATGAAACAGTTCCTACAACATGGGAAGATATGGTGGCCGCATTTACTGCTATGACAAAAGGCGATGTAAAGGGTATCGCTATTCCCGGAGGCGAATGGGGAAATACAACCTATCAGTTAATCAATATGATTCTGTTAAATGGTGGTAGTGTATTGAATGAAGATAATACAGTATGTACACTTGATTCTGCGGAAGCAATCGAAGCAGCTGAATATTTTGTAAGCTTGTACAAAGACCTCGGTGTAGTTCCGGATAGTATTTTTGAGAATGATAACGCAGCAGGACGTACACTGTTTATAAACGGTCTGATAGGATGCTTTATGTCCGGCGCATATGATATAGCAACAATTAAGGATGGTAATCCTAATTTGGACTTTGGTACTACGATGCTTCCTACCTTTGGTGACAAAACACCTTCTTGCATCTTCGCCGGTTGGAGTACTGCTGTAGCATCTTATACTAAGAATCCTGATGCTGCTTGGCTGTTTGCGAAATTCTTAGCATCAGAGGAAATTTCAGTAGAGTATTCTACTACATTTTCTGCAAGAAAGTCTGCAGTTGAGTCCTATGCAGCTGATCCGTTACTTGCTCCGCTTGTAGAGGAAGTTCAGTATGGAAGAACTCTTCCTGTTGTTCCTGAGTTAACACAGATTCGTCAGGAGTTATATGTACAGATTCAGACAGCTCTTGCAGGAGAAATCACAGCAGAAGAAGCAATGAAAAATACTGTAGCCAAAGCAAATGAATTATTAGCAAAATAAATTTGATATTATAAGATAAAATTGCCCCTCGGAGCTAAAAGCAGTATAGTTTCTTGGGGCAATAAAAGAAAACAGACATGTAATTTAAAAGGAGGTGTAAAGGAGAATGAAAAAAAGCAAGATCAAGGTTAATAAAGGTTATTTATACATTTTACCTACCTTGCTGATTGTTGCTTTTGTTATGCTGTTTCCCTTGCTGTATAATATTACATTAAGTTTCTTTGAAAAAACGATTTACTCTAAGTCTTGGAGCTTCGTTGGACTTGAACAATATCAGAAATTGCTAAAAAGTGCAACATTTCGCGGAGCACTGAAGAACACATTGGTATGGACTTTTTTTAGTGTATTGTTCCAATTTGCAATTGGATTTATATGTGCAATGTTATTATCCCAAGACAGGGTGAAGCATAAAACATTAATTCGATGTCTCATTATGCTACCATGGGTATTACCTTCGATCATAGGGTCCTTGACTTGGAAGTGGATGTATCACTCGGATTATGGAATCATAAACGCAATACTTGTAAATCTCGGTATTGTTGATTCGGGAATTCCATGGACCGGAAGTAAACAGACAGCATTGATTTCCGCTATTATTGTGAATGCGTGGAAAATGTTTCCGCTGGTTCTGTTATACATAGAAGCAATTTTACAGTCAGTCTCTAAGGAACTTAAGGAAGCAGCAGTTGTGGATGGAGCAAAGGGATTTCATATATTCCGGGTCGTTACCTGGCCTCATATAGCACCAACCTGCCAATCAGTTATTTTATTACTGACAATTTGGACATTAAATGCGTTTACTTTTATCTTTATTTTAACAGGAGGAGGACCTGGAACATCTTCTCAAGTGCTTTCCATGTTTATTTACAAAGAAGCGTTCCAAAATTATGATTTTGGAATGGCGGCTACAGCTAGCACTATATTATTCCTAATCGTATCGGCGTTTGCAACAGTATATATTTTATTAACATCGAGAGGTGATGAGTAATGGTAGAATCTAAGATGAGACAAGGAATTTTAAGAATAGTAAGCTATGCATTACTCATATTGTTCGCTTTGATAGCAATTTTTCCAATTTTGTGGCTGTTTGATTCATCTCTAAAAAATCAAACAGAAATTTATTGTGCAAATGCAACATTCCTTATTAAAGATATTACGATAGATAATTATTTTCGGGTGTTGTTTGAAAGTAAGATACCAAGATCCTTTATAAATAGTATTATCGTATCAATGACAGCAACGTTTCTTACGGTTGCTCTTTCAACACTGTCAGGCTATGGATTTTCAAGATATAAGTTTAAGCAAGGTAAACTGCTCTTTATTGGGCTGCTTTATGGACAAATGATGCCAGCGGTCGTGTTGATTATACCGTTATATCTAATGTTTTCTAAAATTGGCCTGCTAGATAATTATTTAGCATTAATACTACCGGATATGGCTATTACGATTCCGATGGCAACACTCATGCTGAGAGGGTTCTTCAATGGTGTTTCGCGCGAAATTGAAGAAGCTGCACAGATTGATGGAGACAGCAAATTAGGTACTCTATGGCACATTGTTATTCCGATTGCTAAACCTGGATTATTTTCCGTTGCTATTTATACATTTTTGACAACCTGGGAAGAGTTCCTGTTTGCATTAATTCTGACAAACTCAGCAAGTATACGTACCCTGCCAATCGCCATTAATATGTTTATGGGAGAGTTTGTTATTGACTGGGGTGCAATTATGTCATCCGGCGCTATTATAGCATTACCGGTAATTCTATTATTTTTATGCTGCAATAAGGTTTTTGTAAAAGGTTTATCAGAGGGCGGTATTAAAGGATAAAACGTGCGAAAAGATAAAGCAAAAAAATAAAAAATTAAAAAGAAAAGAGGGTTTTATTATGATCGTAAAAGGATTAGCGCATACAGCATTAAATGTATCAGATATGAAAAAGTCTATTGATTTTTATTGTAATGTACTGGGATTTAAGAAAGCCTTTGAAATGAATCGACCGGAAACTGGAGAACCTTGGATTGTATATCTTTATGCCGGTGGTTCTCAATATATCGAATTATTCTATGGTGGAGAGAATTTCACAGAGTACAATGACAAGAACATTGGCTTTTCACATTTATGCTTTGAAGTTTCTGATATTCATGCAATTGCAAAGCAGGTAGAGGATGCAGGCTGTACACTTGACAGACCGGTAAAGTTTGGTATTGATGGAAATTGGCAGTGCTGGGTACGTGATCCAGATAGAAACCGTGTAGAACTAATGCAGCTAGGTGAAGACTCACCACAAGTCAAATTTCTAAAAACTATTAAGGAGTAAGGACAATGAATCATATTGAAAGTAATAATATAGTTAAAATCGGTATTGTGGTTGACAACATAGAAGCAACTGCAGAACATTATAGTAAATTATTTAAACTAGATGAACCATTGGAAGTACATGTTCCGGATCCGAACAAAGTTCCACATCCACTAGCTTATAAAAAGTTAGAAGGCATTGAAGTTAGCCCAAAACTAAAGTGGTGTAAGGTGAATTTGAATCCTATTTACCTTGAGGTCGTTCAACCGTATGATGATACTCCAAGCCCTTGGCTTAATTATCTTAAAAAATATGGTCCTGGTGTATGCTTTATTTCATTCTTTGTTGATGGATTTGAACAGCATGTTGATTTTATGGAAAAGGGTGGCTTCCCTATGTCTTTTGTAGAAGAAAAAGGATTTGAACGTTATGCTTATTTTAATACTCAGGATAAATTAGGTGTAACGATTGAACTTAAGGAAAGAAAACCCATAGAAGAAAAGTAATAGAAGAAAAGTAATAGAAGAGAAGGTAGAAGGAATTGAAAATTTTAATTACAGGTGTTGGCGGAGGTTTAGGAAACTGTCTGACAGAAATTGCATTAGACCGTGGGCATGAAGTTATTGCCACTGGGATGGAAAATATTATTGATAATGCAATGCTAAAAGAGAAAAAAAAGTCGTATGGCAGTAAACTTCAAATCGCGGAAATGAATGTAGAAGATGATAATGAAGTAAAAAGTATTGCAGAATTGATTGATAAGCAATTTGGTAGTTTAGATGGAATAATAAATTGCGCCGGTATTATGGTAGAGCGTGAAAAAACAATTGAAGAGGTAGATTTATCGGAGGTTGTCAGGAGTTTCCAGGTAAATACAGTGGGTCCGATGCGTGTGGTTCAACAGATGCTGCCGCTGATCTACAAAGGGGAAAAGCAGGCAATCATCAATATCTCTTCGGAGGCTGGCACAATTATCAATGCATTCCCAACCAATTATGCCTATAGTATGTCAAAAACTGCACTGAACATGTTTTCTGAACGACTTAGAGAGTATTTGAAGCCATTGAATATTCTTGTATATGCGGTACATCCGGGATGGATGCGGACAAACATGGGCGGAAACGATGCACCTGCTGATCCAAGAGACATTGCGAATGGTATTCTAGACATCATGGAACGTAAGAAAATCAGTTACTCGAAAATAGCTTTTATCGATTCAACAGGTAGACCTATGCCTTTATAAATCAAAAGGGAGAATCCGAATGAATAATAATATTTTGAAACCGGATAGATTCGGTCATATAGCTATCATTGTAAAGAATTTAGAAGAAACACTGGATACCTATTGCAAATTACTAAATATGGATAGACCTTTGGTAAAAATGACAGGGGAGCCTCAAGCTGCGAAGGTGATGTATAGGGGAAATTCGACTCCGGCACGGGCTAAACAGGCATTTTTACAATTAGGGCCGCTTCGCGTTGAGTTCTTAGAACCAGATAACAATCCTAGTATTTGGCGTGAGTTTCTTGATAACAACGGTGAAGGAATCCATCATATTTCAGTCGTAGTAGACGATATGGAAGAGGCATTGGCGGAATTTTCAAAAAACCAGATGTCACTGATTCAAAGCGGAGAGTACAATGGTGGGCAGTATGCATATTTAGACAGTATAGGGCAGTTTAAATATGTGATTGAATTGCTAAAAAATTATTGATTTATGTAAATTTTTGAGTTATTCTATGATATAACATATAATAGGAAGGTATGGTTATGAACATTTCGGAGATTGCTAGAAAAGCAAATGTATCTAGAGCGACTGTATCTAGGGTTATCAATAACTTCTCCGGTGTGAAAGAAGAGACCAGAGATCGTATTTTGAGTATCATCGAAGAGGAAAAATACATACCTAATAATTTTGCAAGATCATTAGCGCTTAGTAAAAGTTATGTTATTGGCGTCCTGGTATATAGTATCAAGCAACCTTTTTGGGTTGGAATTGTATCGGAAATTTTTGATGCTGTTTTTGCTACTAAATACAGTCTCTTTATTTTGAACAGTAAGTATGAAGTTAATGATAAGGCTGAGAATTCATATAAGATCAACTTGAAAAAGTTAATTCAGCAAAAGGTGGACGGTATTATTATCTCCTTACCAAATCGATTAAGCGAAGAGGATATTGAGATATTACATCGTGCATCCATGCCATTTGTTGTCATTCAAGATGATGATTATGAAAGCAAAAGATGCCATAGCGTCAATGTTGACAATACAGATGCGGCATATCGGCTTACTGAAATAATGATACAAAAGGGCCATAAGGAGATTGTTCACTTTGCGGGCGGAATTGATAATGCAATTGCTCATGGACGATTAAAAGGATTTACATATGCTATGAATGATCATTACTTGTATCTTTCGGAACAATCCATAATTAATACCGGATCTAGGTTTATCGACGGTTATTGGAGCATGAAGAAATTAATTGACACACATTCAAAAGCGACTGCCGTTATTGCTTATAATGATATGGTGGCTTATGGGGCATATTATGCAGCTCAGGAAATGGGTATTAGAATACCACAGGACATCTCAATTGCCGGATTTGATGGTATTGCGGATGAAGTGGATTTTTATAAGCTATTACCTGATTTAACTACCATGAAGCAGCCAATTAAATTACTTAGTACTTCGGCAGTCACCAGTCTTTTGAATATGATAGATGGTGTGGAAAATGACGTAACAGATAAAGTTTATAAGATGGAATATCACCCAGGAAATACATGCAGAGAGTTGATATAATTTATTTGTGGGGATTGAAGAACGAAGCGCGGATCACACGATGCGAGCCGGAAATGATAATAATGTTTTAGCAGGTGCCCTTGTTGACCTTGGAAGTTGTGGATCCAGAGTCGACAAGGGGCATCTATAACATCGGTAAACAGTATGTATTGCTGGGGTTGATGAAAAAGTGTTTAGATCCTTTGTAGAACCGTTAGGAAGATGTATCTATCATGGATTTTACGAGCGCGGGCTTCTGCTTGGAAATGAAACCGGTTACATAATGGATGTTTGACAGGAGCATATCGTTCTTACCCCAAAGAACGTACGAAAACGAATACGAAGTATGACCCAAAGAATATTCTTTTACAATGTAATTGTATTAAATCGAGAGGCTGGTGATTCATATGAAGGAAATTAGAGTTGGAATTATAGGTTGTGGAGTTATTTCCAATGCGTACCTGAATAATATTAACAAGTATTTTCATCAAATAAAAGTTGTTGCATGTGCAGATCTTTTTCCTGAGAAAGCGAAGGAAACAGCATCTAAGTATCATATTCCTGATACATATTCCGTTGATGAAATTCTGGCTGCAAAAGATGTTGATATTATTTTGAATCTGACGATACCAGCATCACACTATGATATTAATAAACGGGCACTGTCAGCCGGAAAAAATGTTTATTGCGAAAAGCCTCTGGCATTAAATATGGAGGAAGTAGAAGAGTTACAAGACTTAGCATCTGAGAAGGGCTTACTCATTGGATGTGCCCCGGATACATTTTTGGGATCTGCACTTCAGACCTGTCGGAAATTGATTGATGATGGTTGGATTGGAAAACCGGTAGCAGCAACAGCGAACATGGTTTCTCATGGAACTGAGACCTGGCATCCATCACCTGAATTCTATTACAAGAAAGGTGCAGGTCCGATGATGGATATGGGACCTTACTATATTACAGCTCTTGTATCTCTGCTTGGACCGGTAGCTTCAACAGGATGCTTTTCTTCTAGAGCATTTACTGAGAGAACAATATACAGTAAGCCGCATCATGGTGAAAAAATTGCAGTGGAAGTACCAACTCAGTATTGCGGTATTCTTCGTTTTGAGCAGGGAGCTATTGCAAATATCAATATGAGTTTTGATATATGGCTCTCCAACTTACCTAAGCTAGAAATATACGGAACAGAAGGAACTATGGTGTTACCGGACCCAAATCATTTTAGTGGGGACATTAAGGTTATTAGAAGCGAAAGCTTGATTGACGAGATAGATGGACTAGAAAACAATGAAGCTATGGGCAAATTAAGCAGGCCTGAGATGTGGAATAAGTTCAAAAGTATACCGCATGTATTTCGTCAGCCCGATAGTAATATGCGTGGTTTGGGTTTGGCAGATATGGCTGCGGCTATAGCCAATGGTAGAATTCCCCGTGCGAATGGAGAACTTTCTGGTCACGTAACGGAAGTATTGCTAAGTTTTGATTATTCCGCTGGTGAGGGAATTCGTCATATGAAGTCAACTTGCAACAGACCTGTCCCAATGAGGGTTGGAGGCTTCGTTGGAGATTTTGACTAGATTTAAGTAGGAGGTACTTATGGACTACCATAAAAAAGCAACTGAATTGGTCGATCAAATGACTATAGAGGAAGTTGCATCACAATTATTGTATAATTCGCCTGGAATACCAAGGTTAGGCATACCGGCATATAACTGGTGGAATGAGGCTCTGCATGGAGTAGCACGGGCTGGTATTGCAACTGTATTCCCTCAGGCCATCGGACTTGCTGCTATGTTTGATACAGAATTTTTGGAAAAAGTTGCGAATGCGATTGCGACCGAGGGACGCGCAAAATATAATATGTGCATTCAAAATGAAGATAGAGATATCTATAAGGGAATTAACTTTTGGTCTCCCAATATTAATATATTCCGTGATCCAAGGTGGGGAAGGGGACATGAAACATATGGTGAGGACCCTTATCTCACATCACGTTCGGCGGTTGCCTTCATAAAGGGACTGCAGCAAATGGATGGATCATATATGAAAGCTGCTGCTTGTGCAAAACATTTTGCGGCATATTCCGGTCCGGAGGATTTAAGACACAGTTTTAATGCTGAAGTTTCCAAAAAGGATTTGGAGGAAACCTACCTGCCTGCTTTTGAAGCAGCAGTGAAAGAAGCAAAAGTCGAAGTAGTAATGGGCGCTTACAATCGCGTAAATGGAGAACCGTGTTGTGGCAGTAAGACACTCTTAAAGGATATCCTTAGAGATAAATGGAAATTTGATGGACATGTGACTTCAGATTACTTAGCAATTGAGGATTTTGAGAAAAATCATAAGATCACTAATTCTGATAGCGAATCGGTAGCATTAGCTTTATCAAACGGATGTGATTTGAATAGCGGTAACATCTATCATAACGTAATGACCTCATTAAGGGAGGGTCTCATTACGGAGGAACAGATGCGTTTAGCCGCAACTAGATTGTTTACCACCAGATATCGACTGGGTATGTTTGATGAGAACTGCTCCTTTAATCAGATACCTTACGAGAGCAACGATTCCATAGAGCATCAGAAGCTAAATCTAGAAGCGAGTATTAAGTCAATCGTTATGCTGAAAAACGACGGTATACTGCCTTTATCAATGGATAAGCTAAAAACAATTGGTGTTATTGGCCCGACAGCAAATACAAAATCAGTTCTTGAAGGTAATTATTGCGGAATTGCATCCCGTTATATTACTAATATTGAAGGTATCTATAAAGCAGCAGAAGATAAATTAAGAATTCTCTGCTCAGAAGGATCCCATATCATAAAGGATAGAGTGGAGGCATTGGCTCAGGAGAATGACCGTATTAGTGAAGCGATAGCCGTTACAAAGTTAAGCGATGTAGTAATTCTATGTCTTGGCCTTGACTCGTCGTTAGAAGGAGAACAACAAGATACCGGAAATCGTGTTACAGGTGGAGATAAGTCATCATTGCAATTGCCGAAGTCACAAATGGCACTTTTAGAGGCAGTAACCAAGGTGGGTAAGCCGGTAGTACTCGTTCTGAATTCAGGAAGTCCAATGGACTTAAGAGTAGCTGATAGCAAGTGTAATGCAATTCTTCAATGTTGGTACAGTGGCGCAAGAGGTGGTGAGGCATTAGCAAAGGTTTTATTTGGAGAATGTTCTCCAACGGGAAAACTGCCGGTAACGTTCTACGGAAGTGATAATGATCTGCCTGATATTACAAACTACAGTATGCAAGGCAGAACCTACCGTTATTTGAATAAGACTCCATTATATCCGTTTGGTTATGGTTTGACCTATACTGATTTTACATTTTCTGATATGAGCCTGGAACAGGAAGTGTTAGAAAAAGGACAGAATTTAAAAGGAAGCATTAGGGTGAACAATATTGGAGATTATTCCTGTGACGTAATTCTTCAGTTTTATATTCGCTACGAAGGAGTTAGGGAGAATCAACCTCATTATAGTTTATGTTATTTCAAAAGGGTACCGATTGGTAAGCATAGCAGTCAGATAGTACCGTTTGAAATTAATGCCCATGAATTTACAATTGTAAATGATGAAGGAGCACGCATATCACCAGAGGGTAAATTTACGCTTTTTGCCGGAGAAATGCAGCCTGATGCAAGAAGTGAAGAATTGATGGGTAAGAGGTGTATTTCTGCTGAAGTTTCTGTTCAGTAAAGTGGAATAGAAATTGTGTGTCATGTTTAAAGTGAATAGGAATTTAATCTGAATAGGACTAGATTGCGATGGATCGAAAGCTGAAGAAATTCTGAAAGAAATCTATAGCGATATAGTTCTATTTTTTGTACCCAAAATCCGGAGAGCCCATCCTAGCCTCTTATAAGGCACCGAGGGGACTGATACCTATAAGGAGAAGAGCTTAGTTCGGGCGGGTTTTCATCATCAGGAACTCATCAATTCCAGCTCGATACAGATCGGGAATGGAACCGATCTCTGTGTACCCTAATTCCTGATAGAATTTTTTCGCCTGAGGATTAAAATCAGCAACCACCAGAAATACCTTGGAGTGGCTTCTGAAACAAAGGTCCTCAAAGAATTGCATCATTACTTTGCCAATTCCCATATTGCGATAGCTTTCCTTGACGGCAATGATATGGAGATAGGGGAACGAATGGAAGATGCCGTTTTGTATGACCCACAAGAAGCCGGTACACTGATGCTCTGAATCCAGGGAAACATAGATTTCCTGCCTCAGAAAGCCTTCCTCCAATGCTCTGCGTGCACTTCCCTCCGAACTGAAGTATCTTCTACCAAGCTCGGAGTATAATAATGCTTCTTCACAATCCTTTATGTAATCTACTGTACCTTTCACTATATTTAACTTCATATGAATTGACCTTTCCCCTCGCAGCGTAGACACTACAAACGAATGGATACCGCGTATTATCGTAAACAGTAAATGATACCGCGTACCGTTAAGATACGACATAACGAACTGTATCAAAGTCTAAGAACAGCTACCAGCTCATCTCCGATCATTTTTCCCGTTTCCACAAACCCTAAGCTCGCATATAGTGCTTTAGCTACCAGGTTCTCCGGTTCATAGGAGAGAGAGATTAGCGGTGCGCTTCCGTGGGGGAAGGTCCTGATCAGCTCAATCGCCTTCACCATCGTTTCCTTCCCGTAGCCCTTGCCTTGGTAATGCTTGTCGATCATCAATCTGCATACCCAGTAAACGTAAAATTCGAAATATTCATCCGGCGGATTATAGGAGATCAGGATAAAACCCACCATTTTCTCCTGATCATAGATTGCAAAGGGCATGGGAATGCATTCCTGATTTGCGATAGCTACATAGCATTCTGCAAGACTGCAGACATTAGTGGCTACGAAGGCTTTCTGGTCCTCTCTGGGTTCCAGCCTAATACACTCATCAAAATTATCAGATGTGATACGTCTAAATTCCAGCATTTGGTGCTCCTGTTCTGATTACGATATACGATAGGATTACAATTATTATACACCAAATCAAAATGACGTCTACTGCTATCTTAAATTACCCCACATTAACAGACGCAAGATATCATTTAAGTAGTACACTGGTCCTCTATTTTTTTACTAAAATAATGAAATTTTTGTTAAATAAGGCTTGTATTTTAATGGAGATATTGTATAATTATAGTAATAATTATTGTTATCAGTGTATTTATGGTTATTTAATGTTCTATTTCTTTCATATAATGATTAAGCTTTTTACAACAGAACGTCAGGAGGGATGTATTAGTGTATAATTTGTTGATCGGAGGAGCAGCAGGACAGGGAATCGAGACCTCAGTTTCTATTCTGCAAAAGATATTAAAGAATTCAGGATATAAAGTTTTTACTGTCCGTGACTTCATGTCCCGCGTCCGCGGAGGACATAATTTTTCATTGGTGCGGTTTGGAACTGAAACCGTTTATTCGCATAGTGATCAACTAGACGGCATCATTGCGCTGACAGAGGAGACAATCAGACTTCATTCGGGACAGCTGAAGCCGAATGGATTTATCGTAAGTGACAGCAAGTTCGCCCCGGAGGATCGGGGAGTAATCAAAGCAGACTTCACTGCAATCGGCAAGGAGTTGGGGAATCCCAGGGTTCTTGGAAGTATTGCAGTGGGAATCATTTTGAAGTTATTCAGCCTGAAGGTTGAGGATGGAGCGAGAGTACTTAAGGAATTTGTCAAGGAACAGTATCTGGATGTTAATATACAAGCTCTGAGTAAGGGATATGAGCTGGCTGACAGCCGGTATCCTCTGCATCGGGGAGAGGGTATGGAAGACATGATACTCACGGGAAACGAGGCAGTAGGATTAGGTGCTATCGCTGCCGGCTTAAGGTTTTACAGTGCGTATCCCATGTCTCCCTCTACCTCCGTGATGGAGTACCTGGCGGATCAGAGCCTGGAGGCAGGCATAGTCGTGGAACAGGCAGAGGATGAGATTGCAGCAATTAATATGGCAATCGGAGCCTCCTTTGCTGGAGTACCGGCGATGACAGGCACCTCCGGGGGAGGTTTTTCCCTGATGGTAGAGGCCTTAGGACTCGCAGGCATGGCTGAGATTCCGATTGTTATATTAAATGTACAGAGGCCGGGGCCGGCAACCGGTCTTCCGACCAGAACGGAACAGAGTGATTTAAAGTTCATCATCTCGGCATCCCAGGGGGAGTTTCCTCGAATGGTGATTGCCTTAAGGAATCATAACGATGCCTTCCATCAGACAGCCCGGGCGATGCACCTGGCAGAGAAATATCAGATACCGGTGCTTCTCTTAAGTGACCAGTATCTCGGCGATTCCTATGCAACTGTAAAGCCATACAATCTGGCAGGAATACATAGAGTTGATCCGAAGCGCACGGCTGAGACATATCTTGCGAAGAATATGTCTGGACAAGACGAAGGTCTCGATTATCGGCGTTATCGTTTTACTGAGGATGGAATATCTCCCAGACTGATACCCGGCATATCTAAGCACCTTGTTACTGCTGACAGTGATGAGCATGATGAGTACGGCAAAATTACTGAATCAGCAGAGGTAAGAACCCGCATGATGGATAAGAGGCTCGGTAAGCTGAAGCTTCTTGAACAGGAGCTGCAGGAGCCGAAGTTTATCGGTGCAGACGACTTTGATTACTTATTGATTGGGTGGGGTTCCACCTATGGCCCGATCAAGGAAGCCATCCGCCTATTAAACAAAGAGAAAGAAAAGAGATATGCGGCCCTGGTATTCGGCGATATCTATCCGCTACCTCAGAAACTTCTGAAAGAGAAAGCCGGTAAAGCAGGTAGTATCATCAATGTGGAACAGAATGCAACCGGACAGCTGGCCCAGCTGATCAGGGAGCAGACTGGTATAGAATGTAATTTCAGTATCTTAAAATATGACGGACGACAGCTCTCAAGTGAAGAGATTGCAGACAGAATCAGGAAGGAGGTAATGGCATGAGTAATTCTTCTTTTAGTACCTACGAGACAGCCTGGTGCCCTGGTTGCGGTAACTTCAGCATCCTGGATAGCCTGAAAACAGCGTTGGAAGAGCTGGGCAAGGATCCCAAGGAGGTCCTGATGGTAGCCGGAATCGGTCAGGCAGCGAAGCTCCCTCAATATATCGGTGCCAATGCCTTCTGCGGACTGCACGGCAGAGCTCTTCCTCCTGCCATCGCTGCCAAGATCGCCAATGAGAAGCTGACAGTCATCGTTGATAGCGGTGACGGAGATTCGTACGGAGAGGGTGGGAATCATTTTCTTCATAACATTAGAAGAAATGTGGATATTACTCACTTTGTCCATGACAATCAGATCTATGGACTCACAAAGGGGCAGGCTTCCCCTACCTCGATGGAAGGAATGGTAACCGACGTACAGGTATTCGGCAGTATCAATACTCCGCTGAACCCGGTACTGGTTGCAATCGCAGCAGGTGCAGGCTTTGTAGCCAGAGCCTTCAGCGGGCGCAAGGATCATCTGGTATCTGTCATGAAGCAGGCGATTGAATATAAGGGGTATGCCCTTGTGGATATCTTTCAGCCCTGCATCAGCTTCAATAAGCTGAATACCTTCGCATTTTACAACCAGAGAGTGTATGAACTGGGTGAGGATTATGATCCTTATGATAAAGCGGCTGCACTGCAGAAAGCAATGGAATTCGGAGATCAGATTCCGATCGGAGTATTGTACCGGGAGGATAAGCCGGACTTCCATCAGAAGAACCCCATTCTTAATAGCGGGACACCTCTGGTTGACAGGGAGAATGATCCGAATGTGATAAAAAAATTAATAAAAAACTTACAATAAATAAGGAGGATTAAAATCATGTCTGTAAAAAATGCTATGACTTCAGAATTTCTTCATTCAGCCTATGGCGGAGAAAGTATGGCACATATGAGATACCTGCATTGGGGACAGATTGCATTGAAGGAGGGCTTCCCGAATATAGCCAAGCTCTTTGAAGCAATTGCCTATGCCGAGAGTGTTCATGCAGGAAACCATTTCCGTGAAATAGGAGGATCTATCGGAGATTCCTCAGTAACCTCCGGAGCAGTATTCGGCATCGGGAAAACTGTAGATAATCTTCAGGGTGGTATCAATGGAGAATTACATGAGGTAGAGCAGATGTATCCTGTATATCTGAAGACAGCTGAATTCCAGGAGGAAGCCGGAGCCAAGAGGTCCTTCCATTTTGCGCTGGAAGCAGAGAAGCTTCATGCAGAACTCTTTGCCAAGGCTCAGGCGGCAGCCAGAGAAGGTAAGGATTTTGATCTAAAATCCGTACATATCTGTCCGGTCTGCGGACACACCGTTCTTGACGAAGCACCGGACAATTGCCCGGTCTGCGGAGCCAAGAAGGAATTATATAAGAAATTCTAATGGAGCTGTACCGACGATAAGGTAATAAGATACACAAGCAGATAAAGTAATAAGATACACAAACAGATAAGCAAAGGAGCATGACAAGTAATCGTCATGCTCCTTTTCCTTTACAACTCCGAATGATGCTGGTACGCCAGCTGGTTAGCAGCTCCTTTACCGGAGGATAGTGCACCCTGGATCCAGCCATGTTTGTTTGAGACATGTTCCCCCGCGAAATAAACCCGGTTATGATATTCCGGCTTCAGATTTTCATAAGCAAATTGTGGCTTTTGACCGGGCAAAAATAAGGACATCGCACCTAGGGAAAACGGCTCAGAGTTCCAATGCACCGCAGCAGTCTGTTCAAGGATATTATTCAGATATCCTCTCGGCAGACCATGAACCTCCTCTATGTTCTGCCGGATGAGTTCGTACTGCATGGCACTTTGCAGTCCGCCGAGCCTGACATAATTCTGTTCCAGATGATATATGGTCAGGACGCCGGATTCCTTCGGGGAATAGGTTCCCTGCACCGGATCAGTATGATGATCACTTGGATAGATGATGGATTGGATCGGAAGATCCGTAAAGGAGATCCCACCGATTATATTACCGTATTCCGTATCCTTCTCCCAGAACCGTCTTCGGAATAAATACAGAGCTTTCAAGGCGTCAATATAATTCAGCTCCAGGATGGACTGCATCTTCTGGTTACTGAAGTAGGGCTTAATTTCAAACGTCCTGAGGCAGGAGAACGGGATAGCACAGATGACATAATCATAGATATCTGCATAAACCTTTGGCTCATTGGCTCTTCGATATCGAAGTACTACTTTATTCCGGTAATCGGATTGATAGATCCCTGTTACATGATGGCCTGATCTATAGGTAACGGTCCCAAGCAGTGAGGAGGAGATATCTCCGTATTGAGGGGGACAAGCGTGGAAGAAGCTATGATAAAAGGCATAGGGAAGATTAGCATTACCCCTATCAATCCGATAAGTGTTTTGGTAGTCAAGGGTGTAGTTATCCTGAGCGATTTCATCATAGCTGATATGCAGCAGGGCACCTGAGACAGGGTCGGCCCCGGAGATCAGCTGGATGGCACCCTGGCTCAAGCCAAGGCTCTCAAAGTTCTTTCTGAGACTCATATTCATCAGGGGTAATATGTCGGGTGAATAGTTCGGCAGGAGCTGGATCAGCTCCGACCTGACCTGCGGGGTCAAGCTGCGGTAAGAATGCTCCAGGGCATAGGAGCTCAGCTCCTGCCAGGGAATATTTCTTTCCTGTGGAGTCAGATCATAGTTCGGATACAGATATTTCGGGGCGGACTCTGTGATTCTCATCCGGGTATTATGTACGTAGTGGAAATTGTTACAGTGAGGTGAGGTCATGGATAGAGTGTTAAGCCCAAACAAATTAATATAGTACCAGGTGGTTTCGTGTGATACCGGAATTCTCATGGCCCCAAATTCACCGTAATCATTCCCTTCCGGATCAAAATAGTAGGTATAAACCCTTCCTCCGATTCTGTCCTCTGATGCATCCAAAATCGTTATTTCAGCACCCAATTTACGGAGCTCGAAGGCTGCCGACATACCTGCCAGGCCACCACCGATGATTCCGATCTTCACTCCTTTCAGATCTCCTGGGAAGCCGTAGGTCGTGATATCCGGCGGAGGACTCAGGTATCGAAGGATATATTCATAATCCTCCGGTCTGCCATCGCTCTCCAAAGCAGTTCGTAACATTTCGTGCCGCTGTTCGTCTGTAGGATTCATTACCTGATTCAAGGGAGTTTGCATGTATCTACCTCTGAAATATGTTACAGTAGAATATATTGAGCAATGCACCAGAATATAACATAAAAGACCAAGCAGTATTTATAAATCTACATAAACAGATAAAGATTGTACATAATATGACAACCTGATCTGTACCCCCGGTTTTACTCTGAAGTAAACCTGCAAGCCCATCATAAAGATTTATATTAATAATAATAATATTATTTATTAAAAATGCTAAGTTGCTTATTGTCGAATTTTTGAGTAAGATTACGTTATGCAGTAAATCTATATAAAAATAACCATAGAAAAGTGGGTAGCAAGATGCAGCTTTTGAAAGACAGAATCGTAAGAGACGGCAAGATCAGAGCGGGTAACGTTTTAAAGGTGGACAGCTTTCTGAACCATCAGATGGACATAGAGCTGTTCGGAGAAATCGGTCAGGAATTTAAGAGAAGATATGCAGATGTTGAGATCACTAAAATTCTTACGATTGAAGCGTCCGGAATTGGAATTGCCTGCATCACAGCCCAGTATTTCAAGGTTCCAGTGTTATTTGCCAAGAAGACACAGACGAAGAATATCGCAGGAGATGTCTATACCTGTAAGGTAGAATCCTTCACCCATGGGAAGATATACGATATCATCGTATCGAAGGAATTTCTAAAGCCGGAGGACAAGGTGCTGATTATTGATGATTTTCTTGCCAATGGCAGTGCATTACTTGGTTTAGCGCAGCTTGTGCAGGATTCGGGAGCGACTCTTGCAGGAGCCGGAATTGTCATAGAGAAGGGCTTTCAGGAGGGCGGACAGCTGGTAAGATCAAGCGGAGTTCGTGTTGAATCCCTCGCAATTATTGATTCCATGAGTGAGAATGACGGAATAGTATTTCGGAATTAGATTTACATTGGGTAGGAGGAAAGCCCTGTAAATATATTATGGCAGGCGGATTGGAAGTCCGATTCAGCTTGTTACTGGGGGATAAGCTCATAAGCATATCCGACCAATCATAAGGAGGAGAAATCATGTTAAAGGCAAGAAAATTATGGTCACTCGCTTTACTGGCAGTGCTGGTACTTGCACTCAGTGCATGTGGTAAGAAAGAGGAAGCAACTAGCGGAGCGAAGAAGGATTTTAAGGTAGGCGTAATTCACATCGGTAATCCTGCTGATGGTGCCGGTTATACTTATGCTCACGATCAGGGTATCGTAGCGATGCAGAAGGCACTTAACCTTACCGATGATCAGATCATCCGTAAGAACAATGTAAATGACACCGATGCTGTTGCAATCAGGACAGCTATGGAGGAATGTATCGAAGAAGGCGCTGATATCATCTTCGGTACCAGCTGGGGCTACATGGATACTATGGAGCAGCTGGCTGCTGAACATCCCGATGTAATCTTCTCCCATGGTTCAGGATATAAGAGCAATTCCACTAACTTCAATAACTACTTCGGCCGTATCTACCAGGCTCGTTACCTTGCAGGTATTGCAGCAGGTCTGAAGACCGAATCCGATATGATTGGCTTCGTTGCAGCAATGGGCGTTGACAACTCCGAGGTTACCGGAGGTATCAATGCATTTGCAATGGGTGTTGAGTCCGTGAATCCCGATGCTAAGGTTTATGTTAAGGTTACCAACACCTGGTTCGATCCTACCTTAGAGGGCCAGGCAGCAGAAGCTTTACTTGATCTGGGCTGTGATGTGATCGCTCAGCATGCGGATACCACTGCTCCTCAGATGGCTGCTCAGGCAAGAGGCGCTTTCGGTATTGGTTACAATTCCGATATGACAAAGGATGCTCCTCAGGCACATCTGACTGCTCCGATCTGGAACTGGGGAGTATATTACACCAAGGCAGCTAAGGCAGTAATGGAAGGCAACTGGAAGAACGAGAACTACTTCGGCGGCATGGATGACGGTTTGGTTGATATCTCTCCTCTGTCCGATAACTGTGCGCCCGGAACAAAGGAAGCGATCGATGCAGCAAGAAAGAAGATCATTGACGGCTATAAGATTTTCGAGGGCTCCATATTCGATAATGCAGGAAATGAAGTATGTAAGGCAGGCGAGTTCCTCTCCGATGGAGATATCACAGGCGCTATGAATTGGTATTATAAGACCGTTGAAGTAAAGTAAGAAACGGATCAAAAAATAAAACAGATAAAAAGATTGCATACATTCAATTATCATAGAAAATGGGCTGGTGGCAATGGAGAGTAAAATGAATGAAACAATGGCAATCGAACTGAAACAGATTACAAAGACATTTGGGTCGGTTGTGGCAAACAACAAAATAGACCTTTCCGTTAAGCAGGGCGAGATTCTCGCCCTGCTTGGGGAAAAC
>JAEZHX010000092.1 GCA_023436765.1 Bacillota bacterium | reverse complement strand
TTGATTCTGTCTACAACTGCTCATTAATGTTCCGTATACAAAGAGATATATTTCTTCCTTTTCATTCATGTTGTTCACCACCTTTTCGATTCTTAATCCAAATTCCTCATTGTAATCAAATATAGTTATATTACCATTAAGCCTTTATTGTAGTGTATCCTTAAAATCATATATCAAGTCCGTAAAAGCAGGACTCATCATGGGATATTTCTTTATCATTTCATAAGTCCTGCACGTAACAGGTCATTAATGATATTTTGTATGCAATAAGGGAAGACATATACTGTCATTACTTTATTTTTTTATTCTTTATAACTTTATGCTTTGTCGTTCTTGGATTATATAACACATTCTACATCCAAATAATATCATATATGTGCATATATATCTATGGTCTTTTTTGTTAGAAACAGTAATTTTCTGTGATTTATATGCAGAATCTCCAATTGTTATTCCCCATAATGTTAAAAAGTGAATTGGAGGATTAGCATATGGAGCTATTATCAGATAAGCACGCATTAATTGATAAAGTCATTATTTATAGTTTTGATGTCAAAAGCATTGTTAAAAAGAAACTGGGAGCAATTATCATCCCCCAGTCCGTCTCCTACATATCCCATACTCAAATTGTTAAAAGATATTATATAAGTATGATCCTCTATTTCCCAATCTGCCTTCCCGTATGGTCCACCTCATAATCCCCGGTATGGATCAGCTGCGATACCGGTACCAGCTCATAGCCCTTCTCCTGAATACCGGTGATTACCTTCTCGAGTGCCTCAGCAGTATATTTCGTGCCGCTATGAAGAAGTAAGATGGAACCCTTACCAAGCTTCTTATGGTTTACGGTCCTATCGACGATGCTCTTCACCCCGTAATCCTTCCAGTCTAAGCTGTCCACGTCCCACTGAATCGTATAATAGCCACATTCCCTGGCAGTTCCCACGACTGCATTATTGTAATCCCCATAGGGTGGACGGAACAGGTTCATCTCGACCCCTGTCAGCTTCTTTACCCTTTCATGGGTCTTCATTATCTCCTGCTTGCATTGCTCCGCTGTCAGCTGTGTCATCTGTTTATGATTATCGCTATGATTTCCGAGATCGTGTCCGGCCTTTGCGATCCGTACCACATCCTCGGGATATTTTCTCACCCATTCCCCGGTTACGAAGAAGGTAGCCTTCACCTTATGGTCCTCCAATATATCAAGTATCGCAGGAATATCTTCATTTCCCCAGGCCGTGTCAAACGTTACCGCGACCTTGTTTTCCTCCGTACTGACGCAATAAATCGGAAGATCTCTCTTCCTTCCGATATTCGATACTGAGATGGCATCCGGCAGGAACTTTACTCCAAGGCCGATTAATACCAGAATACTCAAGACAACGATTCCAACCTTAACAAATAAGGAAGCATCAGATTGTTTATTTTCCTGCTGTTCCATAATAACTCCATATGAAAAGTATCTTAATATAATATATTGGAGCAGCTAGGCCAATATTCGATTTACAGGGTTCAGTTATCGCTTAACCTGAGTACTACGCCTCTCGTTTAAAATAATGCGGTCCAGTACCGCTTTATAGACCAGAACAATCTGAGCATCAATATAGCAGAATTTATTTGCAAGAAATTCATAGGTTTTATAAATGAATGTAATACTCATAAGTATCAAAGCCAGAATAGTCATTTCCGGCCGGAGGGATTTCGCAATCAGAAATATCATAGCCGCCAGATAGAACATGAAGGCGAAGAAGAAGTTCCTGCTGATCCGGAATGCCAGCAGCATCGTATCATTAAGACGGTTATGCATCTTAGTGATTGATTTTAGATCCCTGTATTTTAATTTTTCATACATATCATTATAGATTAGCTGGCTGTCAGCCGTTCTGTTCTCAATATTCCTTTTGACAAAAGAAAAATAACGATGATAATTTACTTCACCGAGCTCTTTGCTGATTAACTTTTTAAATACATTCGACATTCATTCACCCACTCCCTTAAAAGCTTAATCAGTTTCGTGTCATTAGATTTTTATATCATACCAAGCGTGAAAAGTCCAGATATTAATGTTTCTTTATTACTATTATTCGCATAGGACACAAAATAAAACTCTGCAATTACTGTAATAGTTTCCTTATAAATCTATTATTATATCATCGACAAGGAACATAAATTACTTTAGAGCTCGTAAACTGTTTGAAATTGCAAAAATATTAACAAATTGTTCATAATATATCCACATAATAAACATATATGTCCTCTATAATTAACCTAAGTTAAATAGTTAACTTAACTAAATATGCTAATAAGATAATTTTTTTCATAAAACAAGCCCGGCAGCTACCCTCCCCCCTCTACCGGGCTTCTCCTCTGTCTAAAAATAAGTTTTATCTTTCTTGGTAATGCTCTATTCATCCAATTCTGCCATCCAACATTCCAGTACTCCCTCATAATTGATTTTTTTCTACTGCTATCGGAAAATTGTTTATACTCATTATCTCTAGAAATCAGCTTATACTATTCATGCAGAATCAGATCATATTCAAATCTCTTACTATAATATATGATCTTTTGTTTCCATTGCTCATAGCCTTCTCCTAGGTTATGCAGCAAGAAGGATAGGTAATTACGTTCTAATTTTGATCGGTAGCTGTAATATGTAGGGGCAAATATGGGAAGTATAACCTCAAGTCGTACAGAAAATTATCAGGCTTCTATGGCTTTTCAAATATGATATTAACACTGGTCTCATGACAAATCAGGTATCCAATGCTTGAGTAAAATATGATCTAATCCATATTATCCAGTATATGAATTACGCTTATTCCGGTGTAAGTCAGATCAGTCTAGTTAAATATTACCTGTTTTCTCCTTATATTGTAATATAATACAGATATGATAGGACTGATTATCAAAACTACAGATATTTTGCGAAATTAATAAATTAAACCTTTTATCCCGACAGTATTTTTGTTATAATGAAATTTAGGAAATTTACTTACAAATAATCAGGAGGTACAATTATGGCAACCGTAACTATCATGGATCACCCGTTAATTCAACATAAGCTGGGAATCATGAGGCGTAAAACGACATCAACCAAGGAGTTCAGGGATTTAGTATCTGAGGTTGCAATGTTGATCTGTTACGAGGCAACAAGGAAGCTTCCGCTTACAGAAATCGAAATTGAGACTCCTCTCACAAAAACCATTGCCAAGGAAATTGAAGGTAAAAAGCTCTGTATCGTTCCGATCCTAAGAGCCGGTCTTCATATGGCTGATGGTATGTTAAACCTGATCCCCAACGCTAAAGTGGGACATGTTGGTTTATACAGAAATGAGAAGACTCTTGAGCCGGTTGAATACTTCTGCAAGCTACCATCCGATGCAGCTGACCGAGAAATTTTTATCGTTGATCCGATGTTGGCAACAGGCGGATCAGCAGTCGCAGCGATCACTCTTCTTAAGAAACGTGGGATTACCAAAATACATTTCTTATGCTTAATTGCTGCTCCGGAAGGAGTCGAAAGACTGACAAAGGCACATCCTGATGTTGATATTTTTATCGGCAATCTTGACGAAAGACTCAACGAAAATGGATATATTTTACCTGGCTTAGGAGATGCCGGTGACAGAATCTACGGAACTAAGTAATCATTGATGCAAAATAGTAAGTGGTACAGCAAAAGGGGGTTCCTCATGCGAGCATAGGAATCCCTTTTTTGTTTGCTTCGCTGCTCACGTTGCACTGTTGTTTTCACGATAAGCAGATGAAGCTCAATTACTTCGTAATTTCGTTCACGTTGCACTTGTCAATAAAAGTAAAAAGGGTTCCTCATGCATGCACAGGAAACCCTTTTTACTTTTATTGATCATCTGCTTATCGTGAAAATTTATATATTGTTACAGAATCATACTCTTTACCGGCCTTCAATACGCAGGACGGAAAGGTCTTGATATTACAGGAGTTGGGGAAGTATTGTGTCTCGAAGCAGATACCGGTTCTCTTGGCATAAGTTGCTCCACCCTTCCCATTCTTGACCGGATTAAGCATATTAGCCGTATATAACTGTATTCCCGGCATATCTGTGAAGATTTCCATTCTTCTTCCGCTTTTCTCCTCATACAGCTCTGCGACCTTCTCAACCTCTGTTCCGCTGGTATCCAGAACGAAGTTATGATCATATCCTCCTGCCATTTTGAGGGGTTCGTAATCCGCATCGATATCCTGTCCGATTTTCTTCATTGTACGGAAATCCATCGGTGTTCCTGACACATCACTAAGCTCTCCCGTCGGAATTAAATCCTTCGTTGTTGGAGTGAACTGGTTTGCTTTGATCCATACCTGATGATCCTGTATGGAGCCTGAATTGTGGCCTGCCAGATTGAAGTAGCAATGGTTGGTCAGATTTACGATGGTATCTTTATCTGAATTTGCATAATATTCGATTACCAGCTCATTTGTCTCTGTAAGACTATAGGTTACACTGATATCCAGATTGCCGGGGAACCCCTGCTCCATATGAGGGCTTAATCTGGAGAATTCAATACTGGCGATATCTTCTTCTTCATAAATTTCAGCTTCATATATGAATTTATTGTAACCGACTGAGCCTCCGTGAAGATTATTCTCTCCATCATTCTTCTCAAGCTCGTATACTTTCCCATTCAGTTCAAATCTTGCTCCACCGATCCGGTTAGCATGTCTACCAATAAACGAACCGAAGCCCGGACCATTCTCCTCATAACCTGCAATATTTTCAAAGCCCAGTGCAATATCAGCAACATTGCCTTTGGAGTCCGGAACAAAGATACTGACGATATTTGCACCATAATTAGTAAAGGTTACCTTCATGCCATTACTGTTAGCTATGGTATATAAGGTCGCCTCCTCCCCCTTACTGGTTTTGCCAAATGATTTCTGTGTAATTTTCATCTTCTTACTCCCTTATATTAATATAGAGCGGACTTAGTTTCCTGCTCTGCCTACATGATTATAGCACAACCATCTGAAATAGCCAATATTTTCTTTCATAGACTGTTGTAACTAATCAGAATCGTTACGATTCAGCTAGCTTTCCTTCCTGGTCCGGTCGAAAAAATTGAAGGCTGAATAGTAACAGTCTTTTCCTAGATTCCTAAATCAGATGATTGACACTTGAATTTCGGAATGATATACTAAACTCGTTACAGAAACGGCGAATAAATAATTCGTCGAAAGCAATCGTTTTAAGTGGTTGGATATCCAAAGATTATTATTCTTCGGAATAGGAAAGCTATGCATACAAACGGATGAGCAGCATAAGAATAATCAAGTCCTATAGATATCTGACATAATAGGGAAACAGGTGAAATACCTGTACGGTCTCGCCGCTGTGAATGGGGAGTCCCTTCCGCAGGAAATATTCCTGCCAAACCACTGGAATAGGTGATCTTTCTTCTACCCTTACGGGGATAAAGAGAGGGTGTCTGTCCGGGAAGGTCCGGAATGGGATGAAGATCCATGAGTCAGAATACCTGCTTAAAACCGGTACCATAAGTTCCACGAGAGATTGGACAGGGGTACAATAGGGAAGCTGTATTCTTTATTGTCCTTTTTCCATTGTGGAAAAAGGCTTTTTTA
>JAEZHX010000227.1 GCA_023436765.1 Bacillota bacterium | reverse complement strand
CCAGAGACAGTATAAGATGAAGTCCTGTCAGCAGGAAAGCAGGCAATGCAATCAGATATCCGAATATAACCCCGGTACATCTCGCACATACAGGCAGCTGCCAGCCATGAATATAGAGGCTTCGTTCCGGCTTCTGATGGCATCCGGTTCCGGCTCCCAGCATCATTAGCCTGTGCCAGCGACGGTACGACTTATTCTCCATGCCTTTTACTCCCAAATCCACAAGCCCGCATTCCTCTCTGTACCTATTCTCTCCTGGCATCTTTAAACACAGAATTTCTTTCCGCAGCGTTCACACACCCAGAAGGTTTTCCTCCTGGTATAGCCCTTTCCCATTCCGCAAAGGCCGCAGAGCCAGCCAATCGGACCGAGAATGAGATATCCGCAGCATCCTTTCAATATACCATAGCCCTTCGTATGAGTTTCGGACTCTTCCACAAGATGACAGTAATCATTTCCACAGGATGGACACCTCATATCAACCTCCACGCTACCGCTTTGCGGCATACTAAATAGCATTATCCTTTGAACCAGTTTTCGTAATTTCCCTTGCTCTCTTTGAAAATACACATCCACAGTAATCCTGTCGATACAGGTCATATTCCTTTGAGAGCTCTATGGAACGGCGATATCCGTTCTTCTTTTTGAAGTCGAAAGGCAGATATCTTACACCGTATTCTGATGCTAATTCCATACCAATTTCATTAAGCTTATCCGCATTTTTATGGGGACTGATGGAAAGCGTTGTCGTAAAATAATCATATCCGCCTTCCTTAGCCATAGCTGCTGCCTCCCTAAGTCTCATGCGGTAACAGCGAAAGCACCTTTGTCCACCTTCCGGTTCTTCCTCATAGCCCTTTACATGTTCGTAAAAATCCTTCGGCTCGTAATTCCCCTGCAGGAAGGTAATCGGATACCCCTTAGGTATCTCATGGATCAGTCTCTGCTGCTCCTCTGCCCTTCTATTATATTCATTTTCAGGATAGATATTCGGGTTGTAAAAGAAGATCGTGATTTCAAAATATTTGGACAAATACTCCAGAACATAGCTGCTGCAGGGAGCACAACAGCTATGAATCAGCAACCTCTGATGGGTCCCGGACTTCTCAAGCTGTTCGATTATATGTTCCAATTCCTTCTGATAATTCATGATGACTCCCTCTACACACGTTGCTACCTCGCAGCATACTATATTAATTCCATCTTCCTTAATACGTTCTCAAACTTCTCCTGATCAATCGGTTTCCCCGCATATGCAGTACAACCGAGTTCAAATGCTTTGGTGACATTACGTCTCTCATTCAAGGCCGTAGTCATAATAATCTTGACTCTCTTATCTTCAGGAATGTCATGACTCATCTCTACCTCTCGGATCCGGGATAAGGCCTGGTAACCATCCAAGACCGGCATCATGATATCAAGACATACGAGATCATACCCTTCTTTTGATTCCAAAGCCATACTGAAAGCCTCCACTGCTTCCAGCCCGTCAACCGTTACATCACATTCTCCGTACTTCTCCAAGAATCTCATCATAAATTTCCTGCTCGCAAAATCATCTTCAGCTAATAATATCTTCAAAATCGTACCCCTCCCCCATGGGTTAATTTATTCGGTCATATATACTATATAGGATTATACAAAGAATAAATAGAGGGAAATTTGTATCATATTATACTCAATTGATTCAATATTCTTTATTTCCCATTTATTGTCAGATAATTTTTAATACAGGCAAACATTTTTTCCATTTCTTCCCTGGTTCCCATGGTTACTCTCAGATAATTGTCTATTCTCGGCTGTTTAAAGTGTCGCACAAAGATATTATGCTCCCTGAGTTCCATAAATAATTCAAGAGCCGGGATCTTCTCATGTGTCACAAAGAGGAAATTAGAACCCGATTCCGGGAAGGAGAACCCAAGCACTTTAAACTCCTTCTCAGCCCAGGACCTCGTTGCCTTTATCTTTTCAATTCCTTCATAAAAATATGCGGAATCCTTCACCGCTTCCACTCCCGCCAGAATTGCAGTTTGATTCATGGTGTAGGAATTATAGGAGTATTTCACATCATTTATTGCCTTAATCAGCTCAGGATTACCCATGGCATAACCAATCCGCATTCCTGCCATGGAACGGGCTTTGGAGAAGGTCTGTACAACAATCAGATTATCGTATTGAGGAATCAGCTCTACCGCTGACCTTCCTGCAAAATCCACATAGGCTTCATCAACAATCACAATGGAATTTAAGTTGTGCTTCAGGATATCTTCAACGAAAGCCAGGTCCTCATAAACCCCTGTTGGAGCATTCGGATTAGCAATTACAACTCCTCCGTTCTCCAAGTAATAGTCCTCCCTTATGATGTGAAAGTTCTCATCCAATGCAGGAGTCCGGTAAGGAATTCGAAACAGGTCACACCACACAGGGTAGAAGGAATATGTGATATCCGGGAACAGGACGGGCTTTTCGGAATTAAAGAAGGTCATAAAGGCCATGGCGAGGACATCATCCGAGCCAACTCCCACAAATACCATATCCTTATTGAGATGATAGAAGGCTGCCAATTCCTCCACCAGCAGCTTAACTGTCGGATCGGGGTATAGCCGCAGCTTATCTGCATCCATTCCCTTCAGGACCTCCCTGACCCCCGGAGCCGGTGGGTACGGGTTCTCATTGGTATTCAGTTTCACCATATTCGGCAGGTTCGGCTGTTCCCCCGGTACATAAGGAACAATCCTCCTGATATTATTCTCCCAAGCTTTCATAATTTCTCCTTAATCCCATGCCTAAAGAGCATGTATCCGATGAATACTGCTTGTTCTGCTTCAGCAACACCTATATTCCGTATTCGACGGCCAGCTGCCTAAATCCAGGCAGAGACCTTTGCAGCATCTGATAATCGACGCAGTACACAATTCTGCAGTAGCCGGGGCATCCGAAGGAGGTTCCCGGAACAATCAGAATATTATGTTTTTTCGCTGCAGCCGCAAATGCCTTATCATCTCCGCCCGGTGCCTTAACGAACAGATAGAAGGCTCCCTGAGGCTTAACACACTGATAACCGTAGGAAATCAGGCTGTTGTAGAGCAGCTCCCTGTTACGGTTATAAATCTCTACATCGACCTTGGCATTGAGGCATCTCGCAACGGCTCTCTGAATCAGGGAAGGCGCATTGACATAGCCTAGAATTCTGGTTGCCACATTCGCTGCTGCCGCCACATCCTCAAAATCATTCACAGATTCGGGTATGACCAGATACCCAATTCTTTCACCCGGCAGGGATAAGGACTTACTATAGGAATACCCAATGATTGCGTTGGAATAATATTTTGTGATGTAAGGCACCTGTATACCATCATAAACCAGTTCACGATAGGGTTCATCCGAAATCAAATAGATAGAGGAACCGAATTCCTTTTGTTTCTTATTAAGAATATCCGCCATACGAATAATTGTTTCCTCGGAATATACGACACCGGTCGGGTTATTGGGGGAATTAATAATCACTGCTTTCGTTTTCTTCGTCAGCTTCTCTTCAAATTCCTCCAGATTTGGCTGGAAGTCCACTGTATTCGGAGTTACCGCCACCAGGATCCCGTCATAATTGCTTACATAATTACGGTATTCACCGAAGAATGGAGCAAATACAATTACCTCATCTCCGGGATTAAGTAAGGTCTTTAAGATAACATTCAATCCCCCGGCTGCTCCTACCGTCATTACAATATTACTCGCGTTAAAGCAGGTATGGAATTTCAGGTTAATAGATTCAGCAATCTTCTCCCTAACATCCTCGTATCCGGAGTTATTCATATATCCATGCACCAGATTGGGGTTTTCTTCTTGCAGGATCTCTATTAATGCATCTTTGATCTCCACCGGCGGCTCCACACTGGGATTACCCAGGCTGAAATCAAATACATTCTCCGCACCGTAAATCGACGCAAGGCGTTTTCCTTCTTCAAACATTGCGCGAATCACTGAACTGTTCTTAACTAAACCTACCATCTTCTCTGAAATCATAATTCTCCCCGCTTTCTATCTTCAGCCATAACCTGATTTTTGGGATACAGTATAGCATACTCCCATATCCTAATCAATACCAATTTGAATAAATATACAATAAGAGCTTATTGGTCCTATACTAATTATTCAATTAAGACTGAACTGTAATCAAAAAGGGAAGACCTCACGTCCTCCCAATTTTTTAGGTGATACATCTTTTATGAATATTTGATACACCGTTTATTCCCTTTTGCTAAACCCGCAAAGTGAACAGATATGTCTTTAGCGGAATCGGATATCCAGATAGGATTTTACGATCTCTACGCATTTGCCGAAGCCTAGCTGGCTACTGTTAAGGCAAAGGTCGTAATTCTTCGCATCCTCCCAATTCCTGCCGGTATAATACTTATAATATTCTGCCCTGTGCTTATCGATGGAGGCGATCTGCTTCTCGATCTCCTTCTCCGGTTTGCCCGTCATCTCCTTCAGTGTCGTGATACAGTCCTCGAGAGGTGCATGGACAAACACCTTCACCACATTTTTATAATCCTTCAGGACATAGTCAGCACAACGGCCGATGATGATACAGGTTTCCGTCTCAGCCAGCTCCTTGATAATCTTCGCCTGATAGTTGAATAAATTATCATTTGATACAAAATCATCGCTGTCGGGAGGAATTAATTCTCCCTTATAGACATTACTTGCTATCCGAAACAGTAGGCTCTTCTTAATCTTCTCGTCCGCTTTGGCAAACAGCTGCTCGTTAATGCCGCTGTCATCGGATGCCAGCCTGAGAAGATCCCTGTCATAGTAGGGAATACCCAGTTCCTCTGATAACATTTTTCCTATGGTTCTTCCGCCGCTACCGTAACCTCTGGCTATCGTAATCACATATTTCTTTTCCATATATACCTCCATGCTGCCGCCAGGCAGCTCACCACCCGGAAGAACAAGGAGTGAGCACCAATGTGCGAACTTCGCAGTTTTTCCCAAGCGAATTATCTATATCATTCGCTTTTGCCTCCCATGCTACCGTTAGGCAGGATAAGATGTCTTCGTTACTATTATAAAACGAAAACGCCTTACGAACAAGCAGAAGTTATTCACCTAGATATGCTTTTTTCACGGATTCCTCGCCCATCAGCTGCTTCGCATCACCTGACAGTACAATTCTACCCGTCTCAAGCACATAGGCACGATTTGCGATCGATAATGCCTTCTTCGCATTCTGTTCTACGAGAAGCACGGTAGTACCACTCTGACTGATTTCCTTGATAATGTCAAAGATCTCTTCTACCAGAATCGGAGACAGGCCCATGGAGGGCTCATCCATCAGAATAATTCTCGGGTGTGACATTAATGCTCTACCCATTGCCAGCATCTGCTGCTCACCACCGCTTAAGGTTCCGGCAAACTGATTTTTACGTTCCTTCAGTCTGGGAAACCTCTTATAAACATTCTCGAGGGATGCCGCGATCTCCTCTTGATTCTTGCGGGTAAAGGCTCCCATCAGAAGATTCTCATATACGGTAAGCTGCGAAAATACACGTCTGCCTTCCGGTACATGGGCGACGCCTAAGGATACGATCTTATGGGCAGGGATTTTTTGAAGGTCAGTTCCCTCATACAGCACCTCTCCGGTTTTCGCAGATATTAAGCCCGTAACCGTGTGAAGAATCGTCGTCTTTCCGGCACCATTGGCACCGATTAAAGCAATTACCTCACCCTCAT
This sequence comes from Bacillota bacterium, assembly GCA_023436765.1. Taxonomy (GTDB): domain Bacteria; phylum Bacillota; class Clostridia; order Lachnospirales; family Lachnospiraceae; genus Mobilitalea. Next base: position 4,607 of record JAEZHX010000227.1, on the reverse strand, counting down.
TTACGTCAAAGGAGACATCTTTGATTGCCTGGATCACTCCGTAATATACCTGTAAATTTCTCACTTCCAGCATAGCCATAGCTATTTCTCCTCGCTATCTTTATCAATATTTAAAGAATTTCTTATCCCTTGATTTCGTTTGAGCCTAGATGTACTTCCCGCTTATGCGGGACTATGGCAGACACAAACTTCTATCAGAGGATGATTCCATATATTCTCTTTATGCACCCAGATATGCCTTGATGACCTCCGGATTATGAAGCACCTCGCTGGGGAGTCCGTTTGCCAGCTCCATACCAAAGTTCAGTACGAAGATCTTCTCACAGATACCTGCAACCAGCTTCATGTCATGCTCTATTAAAAGTATGGTTACATCATATTTCTTTCGGATCAGAGTAATTGTCTCCATCAGCTCTTCCGTCTCGGAGGGGTTCATTCCTGCTGCCGGCTCATCCAACAGCAGAAGCTTCGGATTGGTTGCAAGAGCTCGTGCAATCTCCAGCTTTCTCTGCTTACCATAAGGTAGGTTGGCGGATAGAAGCTGTGCTTCCTGATCAAGTCCCAGGACCTTCAGGATCTCCATAGCCCGTTCATTCATCCTTCTTTCCGTACGGAAGTAGGACGGTAAACGAAGAATTCCTCCGGCAGTAGAATATTTGAACTCATTATGGAGTCCGATCTTTACGTTGTCCAGTACGGACATATTCTTAAACAGACGGATATTCTGGAAGGTTCTTGCAATACCCGCTTTATTGATTTCTATGGTGCTGAGCCCTGTGATATTCACACCGTCCAGGAGAATTTGCCCGGTATCCGGCTTATAAACACCGGTAAGTAGATTAAAGGCAGTAGTTTTTCCTGCACCGTTTGGTCCGATTAGACCATAGAGCTCACCCTTCTCTATCGTAATGTTGAAGGAATCAACCGCTCGAAGTCCCCCGAAGGAGATACCAAGGTTTTTCACTGTTAACATAGCCATAGCCTTAAGCCTCCTTCCTGCGACTCTTCATAAATGCCTGTAGCATTCCCTTCACCGAATGGTTCTTGCGCCATGCGATACAGCGGGGATTCCAGTTGAAGATCATCATGATAATTAATACGATAGCATAGATCAGCATGCGGTAGTCCTGCAGGAAACGCAGATATTCGGGAAGCAGTGTCAGGACAATCGCCGCAATAATGGAGCCTCGGAGGTTGCCGATACCGCCAAGAACAACAAAAACCAGAATCATGATGGACATATTATAGCCGAAATTCTTCGGCGTTGCAGACAAGCTTGATAAATTATGGGAGTAGAGCACTCCGGCAATACCTGCCATAGCAGCTGATATGGAAAAGGCCAGTATCTTGAATTTCGTAATATTAATTCCGACGGATTCCGCTGCGATGCGGTTATCCCTGATTGCCATAATCGCACGTCCCGAACGGGAATTTACGAGATTTGCGATAATCAGATAGATTATGATTAGGAGTATTAGGGCGATTGTGAAATTGGTATCCTTTGGTGTTCCGGTGATTCCCTTCGCACCTCCGATGATTACTTCGCCGCCTTTTTCCAGCTTTAAATGTACTGTATCCTTCATGGAGAAGTGGAACCCATTGCTGTCCCTGCCAATATAGATTACATTAATTACGTTCTTAATTATTTCACCAAAAGCCAGAGTAACGATAGCCAGATAGTCACCGCGCAGACGAAGTACTACAACGCCGATCAGAACTCCGAATATCGCCGCTGAGACAGCTCCAATCAGGATAGCCATTGTAAAACGAATGAAGCTGTTTTCAATTACATTAACCGTGACTTTTGAGAAGAAAGCTCCGGTAAAGGCTCCGATACACATGAAGCCGGCATGACCCAGACTTAATTCTCCCAGAATACCTACTGTCAGGTTTAACGATACAGCCAGAATGGAATAATAACAGAGAGGAACCAAAAGTCCCTGCATCAGATTTGAGACAGATCCATTTGCGATCATTACCTGAACAACTACAAACATAATAACCAACAGGCCCACCGTAATCAGATTGCTTCTGGTGGATTTATTCATTTGCTTCATTGCTTTTAACATCTTCATATTGACCCCCACCTTTATACTTTCTCATGGACCTTTTTGCCTAATATTCCTGTCGGCTTAATTAAAAGTACCAGCACCAAAATCAGGAACACAATCGCATCTGCCAGCTGAGAGGAGATATAGGCACGTCCCAGGATCTCAATGACACCGAGAAGGATACCACCGATCATAGCTCCCGGTATAGAACCAATTCCACCGAATACAGCAGCAACAAAGGCTTTTATTCCGGGCATTGCTCCGGAGGTTGAAGTCAGGCTCGGATAAGCCGAGAACATAAGTATGCTGGCTATCGCAGCCAGTGCAGATCCGATTGCAAAGGTGATGGCAATCGTTTTATTCACATTTACACCCATCAGGACTGCAGCATCCTTATCTTCAGATACTGCCACCATACCTCGTCCGGTTTTGGACTTTTTCACAAAGCTGGTAAGCGATATCATGATGATGATGCAGACCGGAATCGTCACTAGGGTCTCACCTGAAATCGTCAGTCTGCCATCTGCTAGCTTTAAGGCAGATAATTTTATTACGGATGTAAAGGACTTCGTATTAGCGCCAAAAATCAGAAGTGCTATATTCTGTAGAAAATAGCTTACACCGATTGCTGTAATTAAAACCGCCAAGGAAGATGCCTTACGAAGGGGTTTATATGCGATGCGCTCTATTGAGATTCCCAATATCGTGCAAAATATGATCGAAGTTAATACGGCGATGACCGGACTCTGTCCCATCGTGCTCATGATCGTAAAGGTGACATAACCGCCGACCATGATGACATCACCATGTGCGAAATTCAACATTTTCGCTATACCATATACCATGGTATATCCGAGTGCAATAATCGAATATACACTGCCCAAGCTGATTCCATTAATCAAATATGTAATAAAACTCATAATTACCCCCGTCCGTATTCTGCTACATAGCCACATTTAGAGCTGTTGTTGTTACACCGCGGTCAAGTGTACGCTGCTCGGCTACGAATCCATTGTACCATATCGTTTCTATGGATACAACCATAATTCACGCCTTGGCATTAATTTCCATAACATAAGAAACATACAGAGGGACAACATACCGTCCCTTCTGTATGCTTCATAATTACTATTTATTCAATGCTTTTATACTCTATTCAGCTGCTACGTATGCACCGTTCTTGATTACAACCGCTCTGGGTGCCTTGTTAACCTCACCGGTTGCTAACCAGGTCATACCTGAACCGGTCATACCGTCTACAGTAATCTGTGTCATAGCAGCCTTCATTGCTGTATTCATATCACCTATACTAGCATCCGGCTTAACACCTGCCTTTTCGATGGCAGCCTTAATAATATAGATAGCATCATAGGAATCTGCTGCGAACTGATTCGGAATATCGGTATAAGCTGCTTTATAATCTGCAACGAATTTCTGAGTAGCTGCATCAGGTGCATCTGCTGCGAAAGGAGTCAGTAACATAACGCCTTCAGCTAAAGATACATCAAAGTTCTCTACACCAAGGATACCATCAAGTCCATCACAGCCAAAAAATACCGGCTTATAATCCAGGGAAGCGGCCTGTGTCAGGATCAAGGTTGCTTCTGTGTAATAGATAGGAAGGAATACAAGCTCTGCGCCTGCATCCTTAGCCTTCTGGATCTGAACAGAGAAGTCGGTGTTGCTGTCTGCGGTAAACGCTTCAGCTGCAACAATTTCCAAATTCTGATTTGCTGCTTCTTCGGCAAATTTCTCGTAAATACCTGAGGAATAAATATCGGAGCTGTCATAGATGACTGCCACCTTCTTAGCAATACCCTTGGTACCAATATATTGTGCGGATGCGATACCCTGATTAGGGTCAGTAAAGCACACCTGGAAGGCATTGCCGAACTGCAGAATATCTGTTGAAGAACCGGAAGGTGTCAGCTGGAACATGTTATCCTTCGCCGTCTCTGCTGCTACTGCTGTACAGGGCTTGGAGGTAACCGTACCCATAAGGATCTGCATACCCCAGTCTTTTAAACTGTTATAAGCATTTACAGCCTTCTCTGCATCATGCTCATCATCTGCAAAATTGAATTCAATCTGAGAACCGTTGATACCCCCTGCTGCGTTGATTTCCTTAACAGCCAGTTCAGCTCCGTTCTTAACACTCTGTCCGTATACGGCAGCAGCACCGGAGATCGGTCCAATTCCGCCGATATAGAACTTACCTGCTTCAGTGGAAGTTCCATTATCCTTTGCATCATTGCTCTCATTCGTAGTATTTGTCTTGCCGGAATCCTTATCCTCTTCCTTTTCCTTGGTTCCGCAAGCGGCCAGGCTGGCAACCAGCATAGCCAGTACTAAAACAAGCCCTAAAATTCTCTTTCTCATAAATATCCTCCTTACACTTTCGGTGGATTACTCCTCCCCGTTTAATTCACGACATCAAAGCTTAAACGCTTTAACGTATTAATCTGATGTCCTGTTAATGGTATAAATAAGACGTTCCTTATGGATGAACAGCGAATTTTCTGTTATACATTCTGAACGCCTTTATTCTGCATCTAT
>JAEZHX010000234.1 GCA_023436765.1 Bacillota bacterium | reverse complement strand
TTAACCGCCTCCTGCAGCTGGTTATCCTCATCAATCGGCACTGACACCTTCTTCTGCAGGTCCTCCTTCAGCTCAACTTCAACATCGGGAAGAATTCCGGTGCCATGAATGTTACGTCCTTTCGGCGTAAAGTACTTGGAAATGGTAAGCTTGATCGCCGTACCGTCAGAAAGCGGAATAACCTTCTGGACAATCCCTTTGCCGAAGCTTGTGGTACCTACGATGGTGCCGAGTTTATAATCCTGAATAGCACCGGCAAAGATCTCAGAGGCGCTGGCACTGTTCCCATTAATAATTACTGCCAAAGGAACACTCAGCTTTTTCTCATCTACTGCATCCTCTTCGAGTCGATTCCCGTATTTATCTTCTGTATAAACGATCAGACCCTTCGGAAGCAGACGATCCAGGATCTTAACGACAGAATCAAGGAGGCCGCCAGGATTGTTCCTGACATCAACGATCAGGCCCTTCATACCGGCCTTCTCGAGCTCATCCACCGCTGAAATAAATTGCTTTACAGTAATCTCGTCAAATTCTGTTATAATGATATATCCAATCTTATCTGCCAGCATTTTGTGTTCAATGGTCGGAACATTAATCTCCTGCCGGACAATCTTAAAATCGATCGGATCGGTTTTTCCTTCCCGGAGGACTGAGATATTAACCTTCGTGCCCTCCACGCCTTTCATCTTACTGACCACCTCGGACAGATCCACTCCTGTTACTTCCTCGTCTTCCACCTTAAAAAGGATGTCACCCGGAAGAACCCCTGCTTTATAAGCAGGACCACCTTCAAAGGGCTTTACTATAGTAATAATTCCGGTTTTTACATCCTGGCTTACCGATGCACCTATTCCATGATATACACCTGAGGAGCTCTCCATCAGAGAGGTGTACTCCTCTTTCGTATAATATGTGGAATATGGGTCTTCCAGGCTACTCATGAATCCCTTATAAATCCCGTTTGCATATACAGATGGATCCACTTCGTCCAGATAATAATTATCAATTAACGTCTCTAAAAAAGTCAACTTGTCTACGATCTCATCATAAGAAATAGTTTCTTCCCCATCGGTTGTCTCTTCGGCATTAACCTTCGATTTGCTGCTGACGTCGGGTTTCTCTTCGTCCATATACAAGAGAAAAAACCCAACGAACAAGAAAATAAGTACCGCTCCCACGAGCCCCGACAGAAAGCCGGTAATAAAATTCTTCTTCATATCCGTCCTCCTAAATAACCTTCTAACCGGGTATAGCAGCAAAAGTCTGCCGGTCTGCTGCAGCCTTTTGCCATCAGGAATATGGCACGTTCCTGATTTTCACTCATTAATAATCCAGCTGCTCCATATACTTCATATATTTTACAACCATAAGTGCAATCTTAAAAGTAATCGCATCCTCAAATACACGGAGGTCCAGATTCGTACTCTTCTGTAACTTATCCAGCCGATAAACCAGTGTATTCCTGTGGATGTAAAGCTGTCTGGAGGTTTCGGAAACATTCAGACTGTTTTCAAAGAATTTATTGATTGTTGTCAAAGTCTCCTCATCAAAATCATCCGGTGATTTTCCTTCAAAGATCTCCTTGATGAACATTTTGCATAAAGGCATGGGAAGCTGATAGATTAACCTGCCTATTCCCAGATTATTATAAGCAACCACATTTCTTCCGCTGTAGAAGATCTTACCGACATCCAGCGCCATCTTGGCTTCCTTATAGGATCTGGATACATCCTTAATCTCATTTACAATCGTACCATATGCTACATGTACCTTTGTCATCGCCTCAGTATTCAGCATATCCAGAATGATCTTCGCTGTCTTATGGAGCTCCTCATAGGTTTCGTTCTGCTTAACTTCCTTTACGAGAATGATATTCTTCTCGTCCACAGCAGTGATAAAATCCTTCGTCTTCCCTGAGAAGAGGCTTCTTACTGTCTCAAGGGCATTCGCATCCTTCTCGTTCTTTGTCTCGATAATGTATACCACTCTTCTGGCTTCTGTATCGATATGGAGCTTCTTGGCACGGTTATAGATGTCAACCAGGAGCAGATTGTCAAGCAACAGGTTTTTAATGAAATTATCCTTATCATATCTTTCCTTGTATGCAACCAGAAGGTTTTGTATCTGGAAGGAAGCAATCTTTCCAATCATAAATACATCCTCACTGTCGCCCTTTGCCAGAATAACATACTCCAGCTGGTGTTCATCAAAAACTTTAAAAAACTGATACCCTTGAATGGCCTGACTGTCAGCCGGTGAGCTGACGAAGGATAAAACTGCATTTTCATACTGGTCAGCATTGTCGATTGTTGAGGCAAGAACCTTACCTTCCGTATCCATGACACAGATGTCGATCCGTGTTATTCCTTTCAACCCGTCGATGGTATTCTGTAGTATTTGATTGGAAATCATGTTTTCACTCCCTTTTTCTATATTATATTTCTATATTCTCTTATCATTCATAGTTGCCAAACATATTTATGACTATTCTGCAACTGCATGCTCTATTTATTTTATCACCAGTTTCGTCAAAAGTAAAC
>JAEZHX010000072.1 GCA_023436765.1 Bacillota bacterium | reverse complement strand
AAAAAGTATTTATAATGGAGTAATAAAGCCGATTATGATCATCCCCTGCCCTGAGGACAGCCCAAATCTGACTCTGAGACGGTTTGATTACCCTATGGAGATTTGCAGCAATCACCGGGATGGATACAATCTCATGGGCATCGGAAAAGCTTGCCTGGGATACCAGCTCCATCATGGACGGTTCTAATCTATGTCCTCCACTGGCACAGTTTTCAATTACGATAGTAGGAATCTCCTGCTTAATTTTCTGAAAGAAGGCCTGACTTGCCCTTACTCTCTGTCTTAAGCCCTCACCAAGGCTCTCCGCACCGTCACAGCCAATCCCAATGGTGTCGTTATAATCTACCTTTAAATAGCCGAAGCCAGCTTCCTTCAGTGTCTGGATGACCACCCTCTGCAGATATTCCACAACCCAGGGATCGGACATATCCCAGAAACGTTTATCTCCCACCGTAATGACGGTCCCATCCTTTTTTAATAAATGCTCAACTTGATCGAAATGCTTCGAGAGCCTGCCAACTGATTCAAATTCAAACCAAATACCGGGTATCATACCGCATTGTCTTATGTAATCCGCTACCTGCTTCAGACCGCCCGGGAATTTATTCGTATTCACATCCCAGTCACCAATGGATTGCCACCAGTAGTCATCCCTGCCATACCAGCCTGAATCGATGACCAGATACTTGATTCCTTTGTTTTTTAGTTTGTCGGCTATTTTCTTGATATTTTCAAAGCTGGGATTTCCCCAGGTGGTGCAGTATTCATTAAAGGCGATCCCCATTTCCTGATCCACTGACGACAGATCAGGGTTTTGTGCTTTCACGAGCTTATCACATACCTCATACAGAGAATGTCCGGTTGCCACGACAGCTTTCGGTGTTGTAAACTGCTCCCCGCAGGCAATATGCTTGAACCAATGACCGAAGTCTCTGTCTGCTAAGCCTCCGACTATGGTCAGGGTCTCATCCTCTCTGCATAATATCTCTATTTGCCAGGAGGAGGGGCAGTAAAGCTGAATCGCGATAAATTCTCCGGTTGCACTGTTCTCAAGCGCCAGAAACGGAAAGTACTTGCGTACCGGCATGGAGCCTAAATTCCCAAACTTCTCTACCCTCATGCCGCATTTGTTCCAGGAGGGTTCCAGATGCAATTCCTCTATCGTCTCCGTCCTCAGCTTACCCTCGGCACTCCAAAAGGATTGCAGTCTGTGTATTTTATCTGCCCGAATGCCTTTGATTGCTATGGAGGACAGCATTTCCAGGGTAACAGTCTCCTGATCCCTGTTCTCAAAGGTAGCGCATAATGTGGTGACATCCTTCATTTTTGATTTGTGAAGTGTGATAAATTGTCCTTTGTTATTCTGATAAAGGACAGAGGACCCATGATCTGACAGCCTTTCAAAATCGGTGGTGGACTTACTTTGGCATAAGGTTAAGCCGTTGGAAAAGCCGCCATTATGATCGTCACCCCTTAGTTTCAGTTCAACATAATACTCCATTTATCACTTCTCCCAGTCTTATCATGACTTCACTTCTGAACCGAATTCGATTACTTCCTAAGCTGTCACATATGCTCCGAGGATTTCCGGCATGGCAGGCAGTGTCTTATTCTGTGATAACACCCTTCTGCAGCATGATATTCGCATACAGGGCCTTTTCACTTGTAGCAATAATTGCATACGCCGTCTTCGCATTTTCATAAAAAGCAAAGCGCTCAATATTTCCCACAGCCTGGATGCCTCTGGTATCATACCTGGCCACAATTTCCTTATAGGTATCCCAAATGGGCGTCTCAACAGGATCACCGGGCATCACACTCATGAGGTTCACCGGATGCTCCACATAGGTATCCAGGGGAAACACCTTAAGAATGGCCTCCAGCATTTCCGGTACCCCATGGCCGTCGCATCGGATAACGATAGCATTCCTGCCCATGGACTCAGCCGGAAAATTACCATCCGAGATCACCAGCCTGTCGCTATGTCCCATCTCACATAACACCTTAAGTAATTCGGGGGACAAAATCTTCGGAATTCCTTTTAACATAGCTCCTCCGTTCCTGCAGCATATCGATAGACTCCCAAAATTTAGCTTGAAGCTGAAGCAATGCTCTGAAGCATCGCTTGTTTGTATTCCAGTTCATCTTTCGGCTGCTTTATAATTGTTATATCCTGTTTTTACTTCGTTATGGTTCCATCCATATCCCACAGAGCTTCCCAACCTTCGGCACCCGGCCATAGGAATACCTGTCCTTTGATCAGACGGCAGTTTTTATCCGCTTTCCTGATTGTCTCCATCTCTTCCTCTGTCAGCGGGTCCTGTGTGCAGCTTCTCAGATTGCTCAAATATTGCTCTTTCTTTACAGAAAAGGGAATGGGAATCTGTCCTCTCTGAACCGCCCATTTTAAGCAAACGAGAGCCGGATGTATCCCATGTGCTGCTGCAATGGCCTCTATTTCCGGCATCTGCGTAGCAGCAATGTCCATCTCCGTCCGGTCTCTTTCCGGTCTGGAGGGAGAACCGAGCGGACAGTAACCAATGGGTGCGATCTGATGCGCCACAGCGTAATCAAACAATTCCGGCTGCTGGAAAGCAGGATGCAGCTCCATCTCAAGCGCAGCAGGCTTGATCCTGCACAGATCATAGACAGCTTCCAGCTTCGGAACCGTCATATTGGACATACCGATATGCTTCACAAGTCCAAGCTCCACCAGCTGCTCACACTGTCTCCAGGTATTCATGAATTCCTCTGTGCTAAAGGGCTTAGAATCCGGATTCCTGGAATCACCGCTACAGCCCGGTGCATGATAATTCGGGAAGGGCCAATGGATCAGATACAGATCCAGGTAATCCAGTTGCAGATCCTTCAGACTTTTTCTACAGGATTCAATGACGACCTTATGCCTGTCATTCCATACCTTGGAGGTAATAAACAGCTCTTCCCTGCTTACGATTCCCTCCTGTATCACACGCTGTAATACTTCGCCGATCCTATCCTCATTCTGATATACCGCGGCGCAGTCGATGAACCGGTAACCGGCTTTAATTGCCCCATATACGGCTTCTGCTATCTCACTAGCGCTGTATTTATCAGATCCAAAGGTCCCCAACCCCATCATCGGCATCGTTGCACCGGTATAGAGCGTAGCCTTCGGTACTGCATTAACATTGATTCCTTCACTCATAGAATATCTCCAATCATTCATCCTGATCCCCGAATACAACAGCCACCTTACCGCAATTACCACCGGCCATCAGGGAATAAGCTTCCCCTGCCTCTTCCAACGGGAATTCATCGGTTACTAATAATTCGGGATGGATATTCCAGCGGACCAAGCGTTCCACCAGTTCTTCCATTTTCCACAGGCTGGTTACCCAGGAACCATAGATCGACTTCTGTCCGTGGATGATATCGGGGCTCGGATTGAAGGTACAGGTACCACCCTCTCCTACAAAGGCTATTTTACCCCATTCACGGGTAGCACGGATGGCCAGCTGCCTTCCTGCATCATTCGCGCTCGCATCAATTGCCCTCTCTACTCCGCGGCCGCCGGTTACCTCAAGAATCTTCTGCAGCGTGTCTTCCCCGGGCTGAAAGATATGATCTGCCAGACCAAGCTTCTTCGCCAGATTAATACGATATTCGTTATATTCTACTCCGATCAGCTGATTTGCTCCCATCACCTTAGCCAGCATCAGTGCTGCCAGACCGACAGGACCGAGGCCTGTAACGAGGACAGCATCATTACCACATACTCCGATTTTTTCTATTGCTTCAT
>JAEZHX010000229.1 GCA_023436765.1 Bacillota bacterium | reverse complement strand
CAACCCGTGGCAAAGAGCTTATGGTTACCAAGGCTCCCCCTAAGGCGCAGGAGGTCCGTGGTCTTTCAATATAACAACTCATATTTGTCTCCCTTCAATGAATTCCTTATTTCCCAATGTTACCCTGTACTAATCTAAGATGGGTACAGTCCGGTTGATAAATAGCGTTCTCCGGTATCCGGTAAGAGGGCAACAATCGTCTTTCCCCTGTTCTCCCTTCTCTTGGCAATCTGCGTTGCTGCAAAGGCACAGGCTCCGGAGGATATTCCTACCAGCAGCCCCTCACTTCTGCCCAGCTGCCTTGAGGTCTCAAAGGCTTCTTCATTATGGACCAGATATATCTCATCAATATATTCCTTCTCAAATACCTTGGGGACAAAACCGGCTCCTATTCCCTGTATCCTGTTGGGTCCCGGCTGACCTCCGGATAGTACCGGGGACTCAAAGGGTTCTACAGCAACAACCTGAATCTTAGGATTCTTCGCCTTTAGGCCTTTTGCAACACCCGTTGCGGTTCCTCCTGTTCCTACTCCGGCGACGAAGATATCCACCTCTCCATCGGTATCCCTCCAGATCTCCTCGGCTGTGGTAAGTTGATGGATTCGAGGGTTAGCCGGGTTTTCAAACTGCTGCAGTATTATGCTGTCGGGAATCTGTGTATTGAGCTGTTCTGCCTTTTGTATCGCTCCTCTCATCCCGGCTGCGCCGGTAGTCAATTCTACCGTAGCCCCCAGAGCCTTCAGCAGTGTTCTCCGTTCAATGCTCATGGTTTCCGGCATTGTAAGAATTAGTTTATATCCCCTGGCTGCGGCGACAAAGGCTAATCCGACTCCGGTGTTTCCGCTGGTGGGTTCTATAATCACCGTATCCTTATTCAGCAGACCCTTTTCCTCTGCGTCAGTAATCATGGCATAGGCTATTCTGTCCTTAACACTGCCTGCAGGATTAAAATATTCCAGCTTAAAGTAAAGCTCAGAAGCTATATTCTCCTGCTGTAAATATTGATTTGGCTTCAGTAGTGGGGTATTTCCAATCAGGTCTGTTAGATTTTGTGCTACTCTTTTCATAATCCTCCTCCTAGTTTAATGATTTATTTTGAAGCAATTTGTAACCAGGCATATCAATCAGATACCTGCCGCCTTACCTCCGGGGACCACTCCGGTCTCCAGTGCCAGAAGCTGATCAGACCAGGAAGCAGCCCATTCTCTAAGCTCACTGATTTCCAGGGGAGAAGGAACCTTCGATTCTGTATGTTCGGATATCTTCTGTGCCAGCCTTAAATAAACCTTGGCCTGCTCCGAGTCCGGCGCTGCTTCAATCGTCGTCTTGCCCTGCAATTCACATTGGGTGACCGTGATCGAACGGGGTACATATTCGATAATCTGAGTATTGGTCCTCGCCGCAAAGTCATTCACTATATCCCTGGAATAGCCATAATTTATGGAATTTGCAATTACTCCTCCCAGCAAGGCACCGCCGGAATTGGAATATTTCTTAATTCCCTTAAACAAATTATTAGAGGCATAAATACTCATGAAATCTGCGGAGGAAACGGTAAATACATGTTCGGCAATTCCCTCTCTGATCGGTACCGCAAAGCCTCCGCAGACCACATCCCCCAATACGTCGTAGATAACATAGTCTAAATCAAGTTTCTCGAAAATCTGCTGTTGTTTAAACAGTTCAACTGCCGTAATGATACCCCTGCCTGCACATCCGACTCCCGGAGCCGGACCACCGGCTTCTACACAGTAGATGCCGTTAAAGCCTTCAAAGATCACATCTCTGGCGTTGACATTACTTTTTTCCCGGAGGGTATCCAAAACAGTCGGAATGTATTTTCCCTCCCTCAAGGTATTAGTTGAATCGCTCTTCGGATCACAGCCAAATTGCATTACCTTATAGCCCAGCTTGGATAAGGCAGCACTTAGGTTGGAGGTAGTGGTCGACTTCCCGATGCCACCCTTCCCATAAATCGCTATTTGCGTCACTTTTTTTGCCATTTTTTAGTCTCCTTTTTCGTATGATATTCGTATTTTGGGGGATCACCTTTTTTGTCTCATAAAACGAACTATTCTATGAGACAAAAAAGGCCGAAAACACCATTTGTATGATGCTTTCGACCTTTAGTTTTCTAATCAATCGAGCAGTATGCAGTTATAACTATCATTTTGAAATTCTCACCTTCTCATTTCTTTCCACCTGAATTATTCTTCCATCCTGGATAATTAGCGTTACGGAGCCGTGCGATGTTGTCTTTAGGAATTCTAATATTACAGTATAAAACTGGTCCGGTATTAACTTTTTCATCTCCTCCATATGCCCCTCCCTCAAAAACATGCTACATTGCTGCTAAAATTTTAACAATCGTATGTACATTGTCTCATAAATTTTAAAATATGTATCGTATTCATACTATTCATATTTATTAACTAGGAATGATTTGTTTTTGTTAGGATACTACTATTTTTAGGAAATGTCAATAGTATTTTCTCAAATTATTACATTTTTGTTTGTCCTTTTTATTTTTCTTTTTTTGACATAAAATTAACACTCATCTCTTCCCCAGAAGTTCAATAACTAATTATACCGGCGAACCGGTTCCCCCAGCATAAAAAAGTCCGATATTAATATCGGACATGGATTGATGCATATGATGATAATATATCAGCCATAACCAAAAGGAGCATTGTCCTATGGAGGTAATCATATATTTACCGGATACGGCCGAAGCAGGAGAAGAACTAAAAAGAACAGTCACAAGGGTCCAGGCCGAATTAGCAGCCGGCTTTATTCATAATCTTTCCTGCTCTGATCAGCAAAAATGTGAAATCATGAAATCTATCATAACAGAAGGATACAGATACATATCCTCACAATCAGAAAATCATAAAACACTAACGTAATTTTTTGCACCGCTAAGATAGCATTGCATTATCAATACAACGGGAGGCATAGGTAGCCAGGCGGATCCCTTTCTCATCATCAAAGGTATCGATCGCCTTAATCAACCCAATTGTTCCGATCGATATCAAATCATCTGTTTCCTTATCTGCCATATTGTATTTCTTGACGATGTGCGCCACTAATCTCAGGTTGTGTTCAATCAGTTTATCCCTAGCTTCCTTGTCGCCTTCTTTACATTTTAGCAGGTAATCCGATTCCTCCTTGGTGCTTAACGGCTTGGGAAATGACTTCACGAAGATAAGCACCCTCAATGCTTAAATGGTTCGTTATTATCATATGTGTATTACTGACATAAAGTGCCTATCCTTCTTAAAAAAGGACAGAAGGACTGCTTATTTTTGCTATTCTTTACGTCTCAGGATATCATAGGCCGCTAATTCTGTATCCAACCCCACATAGATGATTTGCCTCGGATGGGGGCAGCTCTCCATATCGTTTCCCTCATCATCCGTAATTCGCCGAACCACGGTTTCTATGGTGCTTCCATCCGGTTTGATGGCTTCTATGATTTCACCCACAGAGAATTTATTCTTCTGCTCCAGCTGGTAGAGTCCGTCCCGTTCTCCGGAGATGGTACCAAGATAGGTATATGCTTTCTCGTAAGTATTATGATCGTAGATCTGATCCTCATGCTTTGGCTTGCCAAAGAAGAAACCGGTGGTGAACTGGCGGTTCACACCCTTTCTTACCTCTTCCAGATAGAGTGGTTTCTTCCTCTCATAGAGGTCCGGATCCTTAAAGTAATCGTCGATAGCGTTCCGGTAGGTCCTGGCCACGGTAGCCACGTACAGGGCGGTCTTCATCCTGCCCTCTACCTTAAAGCTGTCAACACCTGCCTCCACCAGCTCCGGGATATATTCGATCATGCACAGATCCTTGGAATTAAAGATGTAGGTTCCCCGCTCATCCTCCTCAATCGGAAGATATTCGCCCGGCCTTGTCTCCTCCACGATATGATATCTCCAGCGGCAGGAATGGGTGCATTCTCCGAGATTCGCATCCCTTCCGGTAAAATAATTACTTAAGAGGCATCTACCGGAATAGGCGATGCACATGGCACCATGAATAAAGGTTTCTATCTCCATCTGCTCCGGTATCTTAGCCCTAAGCTCCTTAAGCTCAGCCAGGGATAATTCTCTGGCTGACACGACTCTGGTCGCCCCAAGCTTATTCCAAAAGCGGTAGGTCTCATAATTCGTGTTATTGGCCTGGGTACTGATATGCTTCTCTATCTCCGGTGCTTCCTCCATCGCTATGGAGAATACTCCGGGATCAGATATGATTAATGCATCGGGCTTATGCTCCCCAAACCCTTCAAGCTCCCTAAAGTACTGCCGTATCCCGTCCATATCGCTGTTATGTGCGGTAATATTGGCAGTGACATAGACCTTCTTGCCCTGGTTATGGGCAAAGGCAATCCCCTCCTTCATGTCCTCCATGGAGAAATTCTTTGCCTTGGCACGGAGCCCGTACAGATCGCCGCCGATATAGATGGCATCTGCTCCGTACATCACAGCAGTCTTCAAGGTCTCCAGATTGCCGGCAGGAATTAGAAGCTCAGGTTTCTTTCTATTTAAACTCATACGTATCCTTCTTTCTAGCAGCAGGTGATCTATGCCCTGCCTGCACTTATTTCAACTAACATGTCCATGGCCATTAGGACCAGGGAATTACTCCGTTTTTACACTTATGGCAACTCCGTCTCCGATCGGAAGCAGTACCGTCTCCAGCTCCTCACTGTGGGTAATCGTGTATAGATATTCCCGCATTCTCGTATGAATCGTGCGGTCCCTTCTGGTGATGCTGTACCTGGAATTCGTTACGGTTCCGTCCTGCAGGACATTGTCCGTAACCAGCATACCCTTCCCGGGCAGAAGCTTTAACAGCTCTGGCAGAAAGCTCATGTATTGTGCCTTAGCGGCATCCAGAAAGATGAAATCAAAGCTCTCCCCTTCCTTTACCAGCTCCTTAAGCACCTCCAGGGCTTCCCCCTGCCTTAACGTAATCTTATCCTTATGGGGAAATGCAGGGTCCGAAAGATTTTTCTCTGCTTCCTCCAGACGCATCTGTACCTTCTCGATGGTGGTAATTCTGCAATCCTGACCCGTATATTCACTCATGAAGAGGGCGGAAAAGCCGATGGCTGTCCCGACCTCCAGAATTCGTTTGGGTTGCTGAAGCTTCAGCAAGAAGCGGAGGACCCCCTGGGTTTCCTTCTTAATGATCGGAACCTGGGTCCTGATTGCCTCTTTTTCCAGAGCAAGGAGCTCCGATGGGAGCTCCTTCTCTAGGGAATTGATATATGCTGTTATTCTCTCATCAACGATCATATCGTATTAATCCTCTTCTGTCGTATCCTCGGAAGCCTTCTTCTCGGATGTATCCTCACCGGACCTGCTATCCTTCTCCTGATCGGAGTTCTTATCCTCTTTTGTGTCATCATTCTGAATATAGGAATTAGAATAGTCTGTAATAATGTCCAGTATCTCATCATAGGTCATCGAGGTATTAATCTCATAGGTACCGGCCATGATAGACAAATCCTGAAGCTTGGTTTTCAACAGGAACGAATACTTATTAACGATTGCACGGTTTAATTCCAATTTCTTAGCCACTTCCATCGTGGAATCACCGTTCTTGATTTCTATACGGATCACTCTTCCCGGCGGCTGATCCACAGTTACAGGCCCATAGAGCTGATAGGTAAAGCTATATGCCTGTTTGCTGACATAGATAACTGCAATCACCACTAAGGAATAAAACACAATATTTAAAAGCGTACGAAGGACAAAGCTTGATACCTTCAATGTTACCTTAACTGATGTTGACTTATCCGCCATATTGACTCTCCTTTTAAACCTGCTTAAAAAACCGGAAGAATTCAGAATAAGTTTCCACTGGAAATCATTCTAGAATTCTTCCCCGGAATTTATGATTTTCGATAATTCTCAGAATTTCGTTTTATGAAATTCACAGAATTTGCCTTTCAATTCTGTTTATACTTCCATGATGATCGGTAGAATCATGGGATTTCGTTTTGTCTTCTTCCAGATGAAATCACTGAGGGAATCCTTGATTTCCATCTTCATCTTACCCCAATCGGAATTATTCTTGCTCATACACTTATCCAGCGCTCTGATGACAACCTCTCTCGCTTCATCCATTAGGTTTTCAGACTCTCTGACATATACAAAGCCTCGGGATACGATATCCGGCCCGGCCATGATCTGATTGCTGTATTTTTCAAGGGATACTACTACGATGATCAAGCCGTTCTCTGATAACAGCTGCCTGTCACGCAGAACAATATTACCTACATCGCCGACCCCAAGACCGTCAACTAAGATACCCTGGGAGGTTACCTCTCCGGTTATCGCCGCCTTCTCCTTTGACAGAGTCAATACATCTCCGGAGGATAACAGGAAGATGTTCTCCTTCGGGACACCCATCATCTGAGCAAGCTCCGCATGTCGGATCAGATGCCTGTATTCCCCATGGACCGGAACCGCATATTTAGGCTTGGTCAGAGCATAGATCAGCTTGATTTCTTCCTGGCAGGCGTGCCCTGATACATGGGTATCCTGATAGATAACCTTAGCACCCTTCATCGATAAATCATTAATTACCTTGGAAACCGCCTTCTCATTACCCGGAATTGGTGTGGAGCTTAAGATAACCACGTCACCGGGCTGGATGGATACCTTCTTATGGATGGATGCCGCAATACGGGATAAGGCTGCCATGGTCTCACCCTGGCTTCCCGTTGTGATCAGTACCAGCTGATCATCCGTATAGTTCTTCATCTGCTCAATATCAATCAGCATATTATCCGGCATCGTGATATATCCGTGTTCCGTAGCGGTGGCGATGATATTCACCATGCTGCGGCCTTCAACGACTACCTTCCTGCCGTACTTCGCAGCGGAATTAATGATCTGCTGTACACGGTCCACATTGGAAGCAAAGGTTGCGACGATAATCCTCTGTCTGGAATAGTCCGCAAAGATATTATCAAAGGTTTTACCTACTGTTTTCTCTGACATTGTATAGCCCGGGCGTTCCGCATTTGTACTGTCGCAAAGCAGTGCAAGTACGCCCTTCTTGCCAATCTCACCGATTCTCTGCAGATCGATCGGACTTCCGAATACGGGGGTATAATCCACCTTAAAGGCACCGTTATGGAAGATGATGCCCGCAGGGGAGAAGATGGCTAACGCGGCAGCGTCAGCGATGCTGTGATTCGTGCGGACGAATTCAATACGGAAGCATCCAAGGTTGATGGATTGTCCATATTTTATGATCTTCCTCTTCGTATTCTTTAACAGATTATGTTCCTTTAACTTACTTTCAATGATTGCTATCGTTAACCTGGTTGCATATACAGGAACATTTACATCCTTCAAAATATAGGGAAGGGAACCGATATGGTCCTCATGACCATGGGTAATAACAAAACCCTTCACCTTATCAATATTATCCTTCAGGTAGGTTACATCCGGAATTACCAGATCAATACCCAGCATCTCGTCCTCCGGGAAGGATAGACCGCAGTCAATTACGATGATACTGTCCTCATATTCAATTGCTGTGATATTCATACCGATCTTCTCTAAGCCGCCGAGCGGTATGATCTTAACTCCCTGAAAATCCATGCCGAATTTCTTCCCGTTAGAATCCTTGGGCGTATTTTTGCCATTCGTCATTTCCTTGTTATTCTTAACTGCTGCCGGATCATTGTCCTTGTTTATCTTCAGATTTAAGGTATCTTTATTGTTTCCGGTTTTTGTATTGGCAGAATCCTTAGTTTTATTGGTCCTTCTGCCCGTTGTATTATCTTTTTTATTTGTCATTGTATCTGTTTCAGTCTTCTTCTTTCTTGTTCTTACTGTATTATTGTTGTTATTGTCTGTTGTTTCGTTTTCTTTCAAAAATTGCACCTCCAATGGTATATTATGTACTGTCTATCCATTAACTAAGTGCATGATATGTGATTAGATATCCTTAAGGACGTTTGTATTTACGAGGCAAGCTTTTATTCGCTTCTTATGCCTTTCTGCAGTTTTTACAGTGTCCATAAAGCTTCACTTCATGGTCCGCCACTTCAAAGCCCAGGGATTCTAAGATCCGTTCCTCCAGGGTTTCTAACAGGTCGTCCTGAAAAGCGTAAATAGTTCCACAATCAAGGCATATTAAATGATGATGATGGTGGCATGCTTCCTCGGGACTTTGTCCTCCGATTTCATACCTTACATAACCATCATCCAGATTAAGCTTATCAATCACGTGCAGCTCCGACAGCAGTTGAATCGTTCGATATACAGTGGCAAGACCGATCTCGGGATACTTCTTCTTGACACAGTCATAGATCTCCTCTGCCGTCATATGCTTGCCGGGCCGGTTATTCAGAACCTCTAGGATCGCAATCCTCTGAGTTGTGACTTTCAGGCCGTTATGCTTCAATAATGACTTGAATTGTTCTTGATTGTTAGGCATATTTTCACCTTATTCCATCTAATTCGATATCCATGCAATTAAAATGTTTCATTTGTTATATTAATATAAATCTATGTCATCCAATAATTCTTCAAATATTCCGGCAACCATCTCAAGCTCCCGGTCATCCTCTACAATATCATAAATAGCTTCTTCATCCGTAGCCAAAGAGATATCCTTCAGAATGAGTGCTTCCTCATCCTCACCGTCTTCATTACCGGTACTGACC
>JAEZHX010000081.1 GCA_023436765.1 Bacillota bacterium | reverse complement strand
TTCAAGGGTTCAAGCCTTTATCAAGCGGAAGCGGTGGGATTCGAACCCACGAGCCCGTGAGGACTACCTGATTTCGAGTCAGGGCCGTTATGACCACTTCGATACGCTTCCATATCTATATGATGATCCATAAGCATGTAGTTACGGATCGAATCACCTGTTTTTACTTAACCTGCATTTCTAGCACTGAAGGTAATAATGAATAATTCCACACCGATTTTCTCTACCATCCGTCCGGTCTTAATCTGTTCCTCCACCTCTGTTCCGAATTCCAGTGCTTCCATCAGGCGTTTCATGGTGAAGTTCCTGGATTGGCTGATATACTTACCGGCAGCAAAGGGCGGTACTCCTACCTTTTCACTGATTTCCGAGGACGAATGCCCACTCCCGGTCAGGTCCTTTGCCTGTAAGAGGATATTAAAATGTCTGATGATCAGATAGAGAATTGACATCGGCTTCTCTCTGAGAGCCAACAAATCATAATATAAGTCCAAAGCCTTCTCCTGCTGTTTTGAACCGATTGCATCAATCATCTGAAAAATCTTACCTGTCAGCTGAGTGGTAACCACCTCATCAATGTCCTCTGCTGTAATGACATCTCTGCCATAAGTATAGCTGATCAGCTTATCTATCTCACTCTTAACATTCAGCATATCGGAACCGCATCTGTCCAGTAGATAGGTAACTGTCTGCTCTGAGATTCTCCTGCCCTCTTCCTTCAGAAGTGATGCAACAAAGAGCTTCAGGTTTTTCTCGTCAAGCCCGTTCATTTCCGATACTGTACCGACATCCTTTACAAGCTTGAAGAGCTTGCTCCGTTTATCTATCTCCTCCTCTATAAATAGGAAGAAGGTACTCTCCGGAAGGTCTTTCAGCTGGTCCGACAGTTCATTCTGGCTCTTGAATAATCCGCTGTTCTCGAGGATGATGAGCCTGCGGTCAGAGAAAAAAGGCAGCGTCTGTGCAACTGCACTGACTTCCTTGATATCAATGTCTTTTCCTTCAAAATAAGAGTAATTCATCTCATTCCCATCCTGAAGAATCGCTGTTTTTAATTTATCCCTATAGAGCTTTTTCAGATATGCTTCACTGCCATACAGAAGATAAAATTGTTTGAAGCTACCGGATTTAATATGCTCTTTGATTATCAACATAAAGTGCAGCCATCCTTTCAGAACATTTCTATTCTACCTAATCTGTATGTAAAATGCAAGTGGAAATGCACACTTAATCTATTGTTCCGAATTTGCTCAATGGGCTGACACGTAGAAAAGCCCGTCCGCCGATGTTCTTCTTCAGAACATTGCCTACTGCTTCGTAACGGCTGTCCTTGCTGATATTCCGATTATCTCCCATCACAAAATATTCCTCATCACCAAGATGGATCGGTTCAGCTGCACGGCCTGCATATTCGATCTTCTCATTACCGTAGTGCTCCTCCAGAAGCTCTCCGTTGAGATAGATTAAGCCATCTTTGATCTGTATGGTCTCACCGGGCAAGCCAATAATACGTTTGACATAGTACTCCTCCTTCTCTCTTCCGAAGGGATAGAATACGATGATATCAAACCGTTTTAACATATCAAAATGATAGGAAAGTTTCTCGACATACAGGTGATCCCCGTTAGACAGGGTTTCTTCCATGGAGGAACCATCTACGATGGTTCTCTGCATCACAAAATTAGGAATGATATAGATACATACAAAGATTAATACACCATAAAAGATCAAATCAAACAGGAAGCCTTTCATCCCATTACTTTTCTGTTCCTCCGGCTTCACCTGGGAATAAGCATCATACGGTTCTTCTATATAGAAATCATCATCTTCATCATCCATAGTCAGGGAAGTCTCTGTCGGTTCTTCATCAGGCTCCTTCCGCGGTCCGTCGAATTCCTCATTGTTTTGCATGATGTTAATTCCTTTCTAACAAATATCCTTAAGCAGAAACGATAAAGCACCTTCATATGAACCGATATGAAAGTGCTGGAATGTATGACAAGTGAACCGGCTTTCCGGCTCTTCTCATTCTGTAACGTCTATTGTTGATTCTCTTCGTTCATATCATCGTCTCCGACAATCTTGACCTTGGATTGATATAGCTCTTCCACTGCGATGGATAAAGGCTTTTGATAGCTCACATCAACCATTGGAATTGAACCGTTAATCAGCTGTCTGGCTCTTCTTGCAGTTGCGATTACGATGGAATACCTGCTGTTAACCACCGGCTGTTCTCCCGGCTCTACCTCGCTGTTTACTACTCTCATTAGATCTGTATAGGATGGATGTAACATACAAAATCTCCTCTCTATGGATGTAAAATGATTTGATTATTCTGCATTTGCTAAATAAGCTTCCTGGCTGTCGGAAGGTTCCTTCAGGCTAATCTGATTTACTCTTCCGGCAATCGTTTCCGGTAACAGAGAGGATAAAACCAGGTGACCGCTCTCGGTTACTATCACCGCTTTTGTCCTTCTGCCACAGGTAGCATCAATTGCCATACCCATATCCTTTGCCGATTGAACCATTCTCTTGACCGGTGCGGCATCCGGACTGATGATACCTATGATTTTATTGGAATTCACTACATTTCCAAAGCCCACATTAATTAACCTGTTCAAAGTTATTCCTCTTTTCGGTACTGACTATTCGATATTCTGAATCTGTTCCCTGATCTTCTCAATCTCTGTTTTCAGATCAATCGCCTTATTGGTTACCTCAAGATCATTTGCCTTTGACAGTATGGTATTTGCTTCCCTGTTCATCTCCTGAGCGATAAAATCCAACTTTCTGCCAATATTCTCACAGTCATTTAAAGTTGACTTCATATTACTGATATGGCTCTTAAGACGGACAGTCTCTTCATCCACACAAATCTTATCTGCAAATACAGTGATCTCTGTTACCAGGATGCTTTCCTCAACCTTAGTATCTCCCAGTAACTCTGTAACCTTAGCATACAATTTATTCCTGTACTCATTTACGACCTCGGGTGATCGGGTTTCAATGAATTCTACAAGCTTCAATAGGTACTCCAGCTTATCATTGATATCCTTCCTCAGATGCTCGCCTTCCGCAATTCTGGTTTCCACGAAACGGCTCGCTGCGCCTCTCACTGCTTCTTCCACCAGTTCCCAGAGCTCTTTCTCATCAATTGTCTGTTCCTCCAGCGTTAATACGTCGGCGAATCTGGATAAGCCTGAGACACGGATATCATTCTCGATACCAAAATCCTTACTCATCTGATTTAAATAAACAAGATATTCGCGGGCAAGCTCGGCATTATATTTCACACAGACATTATTCTCGGTGTAGTCTTCATAATTAATAAATACATCCACCTTGCCTCTGCCAATATATTGCTTCAGAACATTTCGGATGCCTGCCTCAAAAAAACTGAGTTTCTTCGGCATCTTGATTGAAATCTCACAGTATCT
>JAEZHX010000051.1 GCA_023436765.1 Bacillota bacterium | reverse complement strand
GTAACATTTGGACGGGATTCATAGATGATACCGATGACTCCTAGGGGAACCCGCTTCTGTCCAATCGTAAGTCCGTTCGGGCGAACCTGCATGGATAAGACTTCTCCGACCGGATCCGCAAGACGGCAGACATCCAGTATTCCATCAGCCATTGCTTGTAATCTGGAAATATTCAGCATCAGTCTGTCAACCAGTGATGCTTTGACTCCATTCTGCTCTGCATTTTTCACATCCTTCTCATTTGCGGTCAGTATCTCCTCTGCTGATTCCAGTAAAGCCTCTGAGCAGGAGTTTAAGGCCTTATTCTTCTCTTCCTGCTTTAACAGGCCTAATACAGTTGCCGATTTTTTCGCACGACTGCCAATCTCTTCTAAACTGAACATAATGAACTTCCTCCTTTCTAAGAACAAAAATGATTTCAATCGCCCTTATGAAGCGAATGTGCTGATAAATTTTAAATCGCCTTTTAGCGATATTGCTAATAAACTTATTATTTTGGAAGATAAGCCGGTTCACTGTTGCAGGTGATCAGTCTTCCCGGAGTAACGATATAATCCATGCGGATATCATATGCTTCCGCAGGTATACGATCAACCAGCTGGAAATCATAGGCAAGTGCTACCTTAACAAAATGATCTTCGCCAGCTTCTGTTAGGAATTTGTCATAATACCCTGCTCCATAGCCGATCCTGTTCCCCTGTTGATCAAAGACAAGTCCCGGTACAAGCATAAGTCTTGGAGCAGGACTAACTGTTATATGCATCGGTGCAGAAGCTGATCCATGAAGGAAGCTTCCGTTCTTGGATGCTTTGGTTTCGTCTTTACTTACAGTATATGGGATCAAATTACTACCATCCGGTTCGGGAACTCCGAATTTGCTCGGCTTTAAGATACTTGCTCCCGTTATCTGATAGAAGTTCATGCTCTTCCCTTCCACTCTCGGAACGTATACTTCCTTCGGACTGTTCCTCTCTCCTGACAGGGCTTCCTTCACTAGTTTACAGGTATCAACCTCCGAGCCAAAGGACAGATAGGTGAACAGTTCTGTGCTCTTTGACCAAAGCTCCATTCCGGTCAATCTCCGTTGTATCTCTTCCCAGGAACGGAGCTGTTCCTCCTTCGTAAGCGTACTTCTAAGTTCTTTCATCTTCTGACGGAGCTCTGACTTCGTCATACTGATCACCTCCTGAAGGTATGCCTGAAACACGATAAGTAATTATACTGGTTCAAGTTTACTTCTCGGAGCCCTTCTCCATATTCATATCCCTAAGATCCTTCGCTCTCGTATAGGAGCCGTCCGGATTAACAAAAGATACCTGATCCAGAGTACCGCGCATATTCTTACGTATTGCTGCGATGTAATCCGCCCTAAGCTTCTTCTGTTCCTCCTTCTCCTCCTCCGTCAGACCTTCCTTCTGTGATTTATGATAAAGCTCATTGATTCTCTGTATCTGTATTAAGTCCATTCTAAATCCTTTCTTTTAAGCTGCACAGCTCCATGGCACGTAAAATGCGGGATTGCTTAACTCGGGTATTGTCTCGTCTTAATATAATCCATCAGATTGAAATTCTCTGCCTTATGGGCTCTGAACAGAGTTCCGATGGTTCTGCCCTCCAAAACATAATTAATATTCCTGACATTCTCACCATTCGTAATGACCATGTCGGCGCCGGAATATGTTGCGATCCTGGCAGCAGATACCTTGGTAGCCATACCGCCGGTCCCTAAGCTGCACCCTGTTGAGCCCTTCGCAATTTCGATCAGGTCCTCTCCGATTTCATTTACAATAGGAATCAGCGTAGCCTCCATATTCTGATGGGGATCATCCGTATACAGCCCATCGATATCGGATAACAGGATCAGAAGATCTCCTCCGACCAATGCGGTTACGATGGCGGACAGGGTATCATTATCGCCAAAATCCAGCTCATCCGTGGATACGGTATCATTCTCATTAACAATCGGAATGACTCCCATTTTAAACAGCTCCTGGAAGGTATTTTGAGCATTATGTCTGCTGATATCATTTATCATCGTATATTTCGTCATCAGGATCTGTGCAGCCATCTGGTTATATTCTGCAAATAATTTCTGATAGACCATCATTAGCTTAGCCTGACCCACAGCGGCACAAGCCTGCTTAATCGAGCGTTCCGTCGGCTTCTCTGACAACCCCAGCGCTTTTCTGCCCACTGCAATCGCACCCGAGGTAACCAAAATGACTTCCTTACCCTGATTCCTGACATCGGTCAGGATTCTAACCAACCGTTCCATCTTTTCGAAATTAAGACTTCCTGTCTCCGTATGAGTAAGTGAGGACGAACCAATCTTCACTACGATTCTTTTCTTATTCTTTAGAATATCTCTATCCTGCATACTTTCCTCCATCATACCGCCCCACAGCATTTCATCGTGTGCTTCACACTAATTTTATATTCTCTTTTGTTTCCTATCGATATTTATCGCGGCCGGTAAACTGTAGCAATTGCTTCAAATACCTTCATACCGTCCATCGCTGCGGAGGTGATGCCGCCTGCAAAACCTGCACCCTCGCCACAGGGATATATTCCGCTGATATTACTCTCAAAGGCTTCATTTCTATGGATTCTTACCGGTGAAGAGGTTCTGGTCTCTATTCCTGACAATATCGCTTCTTCATCCGCAAATCCCTTAATCTTATGGTCAAAGGCCAGGATTCCCTCCGTTATGGCTTCTCTGACAAACTCCGGTAGACAGGTATTTAAGTCTGCCAACCGGTATTCTCCCCGGATATTAGGCTTAATACCCCCTATTGTAGCACTCTCCCTGTATCTTAACAAGTCACCAAATAATTGTACTGGTACTTTTCCTCTGCCGGCCTGATATCCAAGTGCCTCCCATTTTCTCTGAAAGGCAATCCCGCCTAGTGGATCGGTATTACCGAAATCCTCCGGCCCGACAGTTACCACGATGGCACTGTTGGCATTCTCCTCATCCCTGGCATAATTGCTCATGCCGTTTACAACGATATGGCCTGCCTCCGAGGAGGAATTGACGACAAAGCCTCCGGGACACATACAGAAGGAATATACTCCTCTTCCGGATTTCGTCTGGTGAGTCAGCTTATAATCTGCCGGTGGTAGATGGACATAGGCATCCCCGTACTGGCTACAGCTTATTCTACTCTGCTTATGCTCAATCCTCAGTCCGATGGCAAAGGGCTTCGGTGACAGTTTTAGGCCATGCTTTAGAAACATTGAAAAGGTATCTCTGGCACTGTGACCGATTGCAGGTATTAATATCTCACAGGGAATGCGCTCCTTATGATTCAATTCAATCTGTACCAGTCTGCCGTTTTCTATCACCAGATCCGTCAGCTTCGTCCCGAATCGAACCTGTCCTCCCAGGCGAAGAATTTCCTCTCGCATATTCTCGACAACGAGTCGCAGCTGATCCGTTCCGATATGGGGTTTATTCAGGTATAGGATATCCGAGGGTGCTCCATGCTTTACGAAGGTTTCCATGACAAAGGGATAACGATTGGTAACATCCTTTACCATGGTATTCAGCTTACCATCGGAGAAGGTCCCAGCACCCCCTTCACCAAACTGCACATTGCATTCCGGATCGAGAGGCTTCCCTGACCAGAAGCTCTCCACGGCTTCTACCCTTCGTTTTACCTCATAACCCCGCTCTATCACGATCGGCTGGTAGCCGTTCTTCGCAAGTAAATAAGCACAGAATAGTCCGGCAGGTCCGGTACCGACGATGACCGGAGGAGATGTAAAAATCTTATCCCCCTTCGGTTTAAAATCGTACCTTGCTTCTTCGGACAGGGTAATATTAACATTCCTTAAGCGCTCCACCAGCTGAGGTTCGCCTTCCTTATGACCCTCTTTCAGGCTGACATCCACGGAATAGATGAACTTGATCTCATCTTTTTTTCTGGCATCGATGGACTTCTTAATTATTATAAGCTTCTCTATTTTAGTACCCGGCACCCGGATTATTTTCGCTGCCGCTTCCAGCAGTTCTTCTTCCCTGTGTCCGATCGGCAGCTTAATCTGTGATAACCGAATCATGCTATCATCCTTCCTTTATTTCTTCACCTTACCGTGAAGAGTTTCCCATCCTGTCAGCCGCAGAGGTTCCTGCCAGATAGCCCGAGCTCCAGGCCCACTGAAGGTTATAGCCTCCACAGGTCCCGTCCACATCCACGAGTTCACCGCAGAGATACAGGTTCCCTGCGAGCTTTGATTCCATCGTAGTAGAATCCAGCTCTGCTGTCGAGATTCCTCCCGCACATACCTGTGCATTCTCAAAGGAATTCGTATCATTGATCCTTAATTTAAATTCCTTGATCTGTGAGGTTAAAAGCTCCACCTCTTTGTTCTTAAGTCCGGTTGGATGCTGATAGGGATCCAGACCGGCTTCCTTGATCATGATATAGGATAATTTATGGTTGAAGAGTCCAACGAACATCTCCTCCAAGTTTTTCCCATCCGCAAACTTTAGTCTCTCTTCCAGATGCTCCCTGACTCCCTTCCTGTCATAGGAGGGAAGAAAATCTATGATCAGCTGAACGGGTTTCTTCTGATCCAGAGCCTTTGCTACGTAACGACTCAGCTGAAGGATCGGTATTCCGGAGATACCATAATCGGTAAAAACCAGTTCTCCTTCTTCCTCAGACAGCTTACCCTGATCAGAATAAGCAGTTACCTTCCCGATTGTTCTGACACCGGACAGAGTCTTTAGGAACTTATCCGGGGATTTTAATTGTACCAGAGCAGGAAGTGGTTTGATCAGACTATGCCCGAGACCTATGGCCAGAGAATAACCGCTCCCATCGGATCCAAGCTTCGGAGAGGCACAGCCTCCGGTAGCAAGAATTACCTTCTTCGCATCATAGCTGCACTTTTTCCCGGGCTCAGTAAGCTTCTCGGTTTGGATCCGATAGCAATCCTTCGCTCCTGAAGTGCCGGACGAAGTACCCTTCTGAGTTTCGGAAGTATCCTTCTGTGTTCCGGAAATATCCCTTTGTGCTCCGGATTTACCCATCTGTACTCCTGATCCTGATATAACGGTTCCGTCGGGTGGAAGAATTCCTATTACTTTTTCCTCATACGCAAAACGTACTCCAAGACGCTTACATTCCAGCAGGAGCACCTGCAGAACACTGGCGGCCTGTTCTGAATTCGGATAGAGATAACCGTCCCGCTCCTTAGGAAAAATTCCAAGCTTCCTGAAGAAATGAATGGTCCTTTGGACATCAAAAGCAGCCAGAACCTTCGGTGCAAAGGAGGTGTCCTCTGATCGATAGCATTCCGGTGTTTGAAGCAGGTTTGTGAAATTACATTTTCCATTTCCGGTTGCCAGCAGCTTCTTCCCGGCCTTTTCCCTCTGTTCGATGACTAAGACCCTGCTTCCCCTTCCGGCTGCCGCGATGGCTGCCATCAGCCCTGAGGCTCCCGCTCCGATGATGATAATCTCCTGATCCAAATCCGTACCTCCCAGAACAAACCGTTTTCATTTGTTTTATTATATTTTACTAAATGCTTTAATTCAAGCATTTAATGAAATTTTAACTTTCTACCTCTATCTACAATAAGATTGACAAAGGGCTGTTGAGCTCACTCCTTCCGATCTCTATCTTAACCGGATAAGCAATTCAACAGCCCGCGTCATTATATTTAACTCTTTGAAGCTCTGGAAAATGCTTCTACAGCGAACAGCGCCTGGATGCGTTAGCTGGAATAGCCCTCCAGCAGTGCATAAAGCTCCTCTTCATTATTCACATAGATTCCCAAGCTTAAGGCAATTCTGTCTTGATCAGGAAGATTCTTTGCCTCGATGCTGGTATATTCATAGACGGATTTCAGATCACTGTTATATACTACGACATACCCATTCTTGACCGCGACATAGAATCTATTAGGTACTGTGTCCTCATCATAGGTCTTTCTTAACCGGATCTCCTTATTCGAGAAAGCGGTCAGTTCATAGGAAATCAAGCCCTTGTTATATTCGGACAGGGTCAGGTCCTTCATGTAGTTCTCCAGATAATCCTCAACCTGTTCCTTCGTCAACCCTACCAGATGCCCGGGCATATTCAGACTTTCCGAATCTATGGTACCGGTCTTCTTATTCATAATCTCAAGTACATATTTCGTGGAAGGTAGAATCGTGTTCGAGCCCTGGGCAGCAACATCTACGGTGTTATCCGCTGTGGTCTGTACATCCGGCGTAGGCCGGGCAGCCTCAAGCAGTGAAGTCAGTTCTTCCTTTCGTTCCACTGCCATTCTATTGAAGTTCTTCAGCGCATGCTGATAGCTGAGATAATAGCAGGTGCTGAACAAAAATGCCAAGCTCATAAAACTCAAGAGATAAACATATGCCTTTTTTAGTTTCATGCGAAACCACTCCTTTGGCATATATTATTCTCATTATTTTACTATTTTATTCAATTCTCCCATTTCTGTCCTTGATCTATCTGCAGATTTTATTACAATAAATGAAGCTTCCGAAGAATTCTTACAATACTTGCTCCCTTAGGAATACTTAAGAGCTCCTCTTCCTCCAGTCCCTTCATAAAAATCAGAAGAGCGAAATAAATGATCACTGCAATTACCAGGGCAACCAAGGTAGAAATTGCATTGCTTCCTGTCAGCTGATGAAGCCCCAGGTAAGTAAAGTGAGTGACAACGCCCATCAGGCCTGCACTGACGACGGGGATGATAAAGCTCTTCATGATTTCCTGCTTATAGGCTAAATATTTCTCGATCGCGATCCAGTTCAGGATGCTGACCACCAGAGCGAAGGAGACATTGCCGATGACCAGGGCATAAGTACTTAATGGCGTGAACCATAGCAGCAGGAATACCAATATGATATGAAGCCCTAAGGAGATTGCGGAATTGATTACCGGAATCTTCAATTTGTTGATTCCCTGAAGAATGGCTGTGGAGACCGTTGACAGGGCATAGAATACGATGGACACCGAGCCTAATCTTAAGAAATTGGCTTCCAGCTGATGGGACCCCGGGAATAGCAGGTTCAAGATCGGATATGCCAGTACTGCCATTCCGACTGCGGAGGGGATGGCAATGATCATATTGAATTTGATTGCCGCATGGGTCTTACTTCGGATCTCCTGATCCCTGCCCTTTACCATTGCCGCAGTGATGCTGGTTACGATCGCTGCACCGATGGCGGAAGCAATTGCTACCGGCACATTCGTCAGCAACCTATATTTATTACCGTATTTTCCGATCAGGATACGGATGTTCTCATCCGTATAGAGCTTCCCAAGGGAAGGCTTGGAGAACACGGATTGATCAAAATGGGTAACTTCCTTGGAGACCATGATCTTACTGAACATGGAATTATCAATGAAACCGTTAATGTGATATACGGTCTGACTCAATATAATCGGTGATATCGTTAGCAACAGAAGCTTAAAGATATCCCCATAGGACTCCCGGTATTCCGACCTGTCGTGCCTCATCTGCTTTTGAAGATAGGGCCGGTAAAGGATGAATACAAAGATCAGGAATAATAGTCCCGTCACTGCTCCCACCAGGGTTCCTAGGGTCCCGCCTGCAGCACCGAATGCGGTTACATTTACGGAAGCACTGTAATTTTTCATCAGGTAATAAGCCGCAGCCACACTGACGATCGCATTGATCAACTGCTCCAGTACCTGGGAGAAGGCGGTAGGTATCATCGTGTTCTTTCCCTGATAAAAGCCTCGGAAGACTCCCATCACCGAGAACACGAAGATCGTCGGAGCTAAAACACGGATCGGTAGAACGGCATAGGGATCCTCATTCACAACGGTGGCAAAGAATTCTGCACCAAAAAACAGAACTGCTGCAGCTATTAATCCAACGATAATTGCAAATGCTAGGGACAACTGAAAAATCCGGTATGCATTCCTATGCTCCTTATTGATTGTTCTGGCTGTTACCAGCTTGGAAACTGCCAATGGCAGTCCATAAGAGGATAAGATAAGCGCAATATTATATACCTCAAAGGCAATATTATAGCTACCCATCCCCTCATCACCGATGATACGGGTCATCGGGATCCTGTAAATTAAGCCTATGATTCTAACCAATAGGGAAGCCGCCGCCAGGATGCTTCCCTGTACCAGGAAATGATTTGATTTTTCTGTTGAAGCCATGTTCTTCTCCTTCATATTCTGTAAAAGAATATTTTTGTTTTCTGCCTGTGCTCCGTTACACAGGTTCTCCTACGTATCTACTCAACTGTTACATCCTCGGGTCTGTCCTGCGGGAATAATGCGATATAGGTCTTACCGGGATTGATCGTCAGTTCGTTACCTGCTTCATCATAATACCGCATCCACCGATTAGCCTCTTTCTTCTTCCAGGTAATCGGAACCATTGTACCATTTGAAATATAGTATCCTTTACCGCTCGCATCCTCTAGATCCATGGTCTGGTAGTCATTCTTGTCGATGTCCCATTCTTTTACGAACTGGATTATGATATTCTTAAACACCAGTTGTTTTCCGGTATTAGAATCTAAATGAGCTCCACCAAACTGAAAACGGGAATAAAGCTTGTCCGAAGCATTGTATTCAAAATAAGGTGTGTTATAGGAAGAGAAGTCAATCTTTACTTTATTAGCTGAAGCCCCTCCGGTCAGATCCGTATCCTCTTCATAAAAGCTAAAATGCGGCTCGTAGCCATCCGGATGCTCCGTTCGAAAGCCCTTCTGTTCTATTCCCTTCAAAATTCCATCCAAACTGGCAAAGGCATTATGGGGCGCTTTCATCGTGTTATCACGATAGAATACAGTGGAACCGATTCCGGTCTCCCCATCCAGATCATTGATACCCAGTTCCTTTATCTTCGCGGTTGCATACTTTGTCTTACCGTAATGGATATAGATTGCATCATACTCATCGGCGATACTGACGAAATAATGCCTTGCACTTCTGGTGGAACCTATTCTGTCGCCCTGATAATTCTCACCAATCCCCAGCAGTCTGGTAATTCCGCCTTCCACTAACGCTTCATAAACGATATCAGCCTGGCTGATACCCCATTGGTTTTTCACTGTCTTAAAATTACTGAATTGAAAGGCGTAAGGGCGCTTACCTGCGAATTCCTCCGGCACCCAGAGTCCTGTTAGGTTGCTCCTGACTTCTCCTTCATGATTGTCAACCTCTAACGATGGTTCAGCAGTTGGTTGTGCCGTGGGTGTGAGAATACTCTGATCCGGAAGGTCATCACCCGTATAATCCTTTATGACTCCATCTCCGTTGTACTCGTTTTTCTTCTTACACCCCGTAAGGAATAAGAATACGCTTAAAATCAAGACGAAATAAAAAATTAATTTCTTCATTTTACCATGCCTTTCCGACGATTGCTTGTCCTTCTTCACCTGATAGCAGTGAATGCTCAACGCGTAATACCAAGCTTGTCAAGGATTTCCTCCTGCTTCGCTTCCATTATGCTCCGTTCTTCCTCTCCAATATGGTCATAGCCCATCAGATGAAGCATACTGTGTGCAGTGAGGAAAGCCATTTCTCTCACCAGGGGATGTCCATACTCCTCTGCTTGTTTGATTGCCTTTTCCACAGAAATAACGATATCACCCAGGATTAATTCCCCAGTTTCCGGGTGAAAATACTCTTCCACCGCCTCCTCAAGGCCCGAAAAGTCCCCCGGCGTCTGATATTCTATGGCAGGGAAGGACAAAACATCTGTGGCAGAGTCAATATTGCGAAACTCCTTATTGATTTCCCGGATTTCTTCATTATCCGTCAGCAGGAGGCTGATTTCTGCTTCATAGGGGCAGTTTTCATAATCAAGAGCTTCCTCCATGACTCTTATTAACAGCTCCTCATAATTAAAATCCAGTGCTTCACGAGCTTCGTTTTCGATGTGAAAGGTCATACAAATCCTCCATACCACCCAAAATATTACGATACTTGGGCTTAAGCGCATTATTTACAAAGAGAATTGGTTGTATTCCTCTGTAAATTTATCTTATTACTTTATATTATATTGATGTGATCCTTCATGATTATTACCCATAAAAACAGGACTATGACAGTGAACCTTGAAATTCTTTCAGATAAAATTCCTTCAAGGTCTTATAATCCTTGACGGAGATACCTGAGTCATCGAAGGTTCCTTTGTCCATTCTCATCTGGAAGATATTATCAACTATTTTATCCACAGTATATTTCTTATCGTCTGTTTTTCTTATGTATTCAATCGTTGCTACAACCGTATCGGTAAGCATGACGATTGCTGCTTCCACAGAGGTAGGCTTCTCATGCTTGATATTATGCTGCCGGATAATCGTTGTAAGTTCCCTGGGGAAGGAATGCTCCTCTGCAATCATCAGGCCTTCGAGGATATAATCCTTGCCGTTCAGCTTACCAATTTCATGATAATAACCGCCTGCTCGGGCCAGCATTACTTCTGCACCGATTTGCTCAGCTGCCCGTCCTGAGATATCACCAATCCGTAGGGAATGCTCATAAACAGCCTCGTTTTGATTCTTAAGCCTCTGCAGCAGGTTATTCTCCGGATTAACCAACAGCTCACAGCTTGTCCTTATCCCCCTCCGATAGGTTAAAAGGGACTGCTCCTCAGCTTCTGACAGTTCTTCGGCTCTCTCCTCTGTACCGGGGCTGGTTCTTTCTTCCGTAGTAATTTCGGAAGTGTTCCGAGCGTTCTGTTCTACAGCTGTGGAATTTACCTTTTGTGATATCTGAACCGAACTGTTCTCCGCCCCTTCCACCTCTGTGCTTCCCACGGTCAGCTTGTCATAGATGGCTGATACTACAAAGGCGGTTATCAGGACTGCTAAAATACTGAAGAAGGAGGAAAGGTAATTATAGTTTGAATTGGCATCAAAGATAAAATTATTAATGACAAAAGCCAACGTTACATTTGTGGATAACAGAATCACCGCTGCATATATCACGGTAGTTTTATTCCTTATAGCACCTGCGAGCAGGCTCATCAGTACACCGATGATCAGAAAATGGATGGTCGTCTCAGGAGCGAGGGTTATGGTCACACTTAAGATAAAGGTCAGATTAAAATAAATCAACAGACCCAGCTTAACATCCACCAGCATCGAGATCATCAAGCCTCCGATCATCCAGAAGCTGTAGATCTCCGGCCGAATCGGAAGCATTATTAATAGGATAGAGATCAGATAGCCTACGATAATGATACTTTTCGCATATTTCTTCCTTAGGATATTCTCTTCCTGCAATCGAATGAAAAATACGGAAGCAGCCGTTAAGACCAGGGTCAATGTACCGATTTTAGCGATCTCCATGATCGATGCATCCTTGATCAGTCCGAGCAGGATGATGGCGAACAGGGATAATATTGGCATCAGTGTAAATAACATGGCTCCCTGTGCCTTTTTCGTCAGGAGGTCTTCCTCCTTCAGTCCTTCTTCCGGGTAGGTATTCACTTCCGTTAACTTCTTTTCCACACCTGCCTCCAAGCTTATCTTTGAATTAGTTTGTGCCGAGGATAACGCAGGCGCAAACTTCTTGGTGCGATAATTGCTTTTTATTTTCACACTATTATCGGCTTTCATAACGGTTACCCCTGATCTTCTCAGATTTATACATCCCTTTTGTTATTTTCTTGAATTTTCCCTGATCATTCCTCACATTCTCATAACGCTTCTGTCTCTCCTCATAGGAGTCATATGCCTTAACGATCTTCTGAACCAACGGATGACGGACAACGTCCTGGCTGGTCAGATAGGAGAAGCCGATATCATCAATCTTACTTAATACCTTGATGGCTACATCCAGACCGGACTTCGTACCGGTAGGAAGATCCTTCTGGGTCAGGTCACCGGTAACAACAACCTTTGAGCCAAAGCCTATTCTGGTCAGGAACATCTTCATCTGTGCCGGTGTTGTATTCTGGGCTTCATCCAGGATGATAAAGGCATTATCCAAGGTTCTGCCACGCATGTAAGCCAACGGAGCTACTTCAATCAGACCCTTCTCGGAGTTTTTCAGATATGCTTCCGGTCCCATGATCTGATGAAGTGCATCATATAGTGGCCGTAAATAAGGATCCACCTTGCTTTGCAGATCTCCGGGAAGAAAGCCAAGCTTTTCTCCCGCTTCTATCGCAGGGCGGGTCAGGATGATTTTATTTACTTCATCATTCTTAAAAGCAGTAATGCCCATGGCCATGGCAAGATAGGTCTTACCCGTACCGGCAGGACCGACTCCGAATACGATCATTTTATTCCTTATCTGGTCTACATAGGCTTTCTGTCCGATCGTCTTCGGCTTGATCGGTTTACCGTTCATGGTATGGCAGATCAGGTCCTTGTCAATCTCCACAATCGCGCTTTCCTTTTCTTCGAAGCTTAAGGATAATGCATAATTTACATTTTGTTCCGTGATTGTATTGCCTCGTTTGGACAGCTCCAAAAGCTGAAGAAATACGCTCTTCGCCTTCGCAACTCCATCAGCACTGCCAATCACCTTGATTTCACTGTTTCTGGCGATCACTGTAACATTTAACGTCTTCTCAATAATCTTCACATAGGCATCGAACCCACCGAAAACATTCTTCTCATGCTCTGCAGGTATATCAATGATTGTTTCCATTATGCTCATCTATCTGTTCGATCCTCCACTCATTCTCATCTATTGTCCTATATTCCCATGCCGGTTCCTCTACAACAATTCTTCCCTGAGCAACACAGACATTATTCTTTATAATTATTGTAACATTATTCTCTAGAATTAAAACTCCCTTTTCCGATAAACGGTCAAAATATCTTTTTAACCTGTCCTTTGCTATCGAAGTAGCCTCTTCCTCCGTATAGGTCTGCCTCACTTCATTGTATTCACGGATTTGAACTTTACCGTATTGAAAGGGCAAATAGAAGGAATTTGTAACATGGAGCGTATTTTCATCCACAATTATATCATATTTTGCAAAGGTATTACTAGGATTATGTAAAAATATTTTTTTATCAGCCAGGGTAATATAATAGCCTTTCTTCAACTCTCCCGTGTATTCTTTTACCGTGTGATTCATGGAAAAGCTGTCACGATAATCATAATAGGATTTACTAGTGATCGTGGCACTGGCGATGACCGGCTGCTTCTCCAATACCACACCGAAATCATCCATAATGGTTCGGATACCGGATACTAGAATATCCCCCTTTTTCACGACATCTCCGGGCTTCACAAGGGGTGTTCCTGTCCTCGTGACGATACTCTTAATGATTGCATCCTTCGTTGCTACAATATGGCTGGGTGCCGTAGCCTCTACAATCGGGGCCGGCATATTCGTCTCAGTAATTTTAACGATAAGCCTGGTCCCCTTGATCTCAGCCGATACCCATCCGATATCCTTATAAGCTAACCTTATGGTTTCCTCAATCTCCTGGCAATCTACCTTCTTCTTCCGTATCCCGGTGTAGATTTCATTTTCATCCAGGAATTTAATCATAGCTTCCGGAGTGTACTTGGAACCTCCCAGAATACTGATATCCCAGATGAACAGTGACATCATGTAGACTGCTATACCGCAGATCAGAATTCCGGCAAAGAAGCCTTTTCTTTTACGATACCGATGAAGCAGGAACGGAAGGCCATGCCGCTTGTTGATTCTGGGTATCAGGCCTGTTTTCTTCGCAACAGGCTTAAGATTTTTATAATTCTTCACGGAGATCTGGAATTGGTAATCGCCTCCGTTCTGGATCAGGTTCCATAGAAAAATCTGCTTGTTGCAGCAGAGGTTAATAAACCGCTCGGGCGAGGTTCCGTGGATGCTCACGGTAAGATAGCCTCGAAGCCAGTTCATGAGTTTTTTCAGCATACGATTACCTCCAGCCTCTTCGTTCTTCTGACCATCATTGGTAATAGATTGCCTGTATGAAGCCGGTAATCCTCATTTCATCCTCGTTAAAATAAATAATATTGAGCTTCTTGCCCTCAATACAGATCTTACAGGCCTTCGTCTGTACCTTGATCAAATTCCCGTTATATTCGATAATGCCCTTATAGTTTTCCAGACAGATCTCATTCCGTCCGGTGGCTGTAATAATCGGAGCTCCCGCCAGGATGTCTGCCGGCAGGTTCAAAACATTTGAGATTTCCTCCATATAGGATAATCTCGGTTCAAGCTTCTTCTTCTTTTTCTTCGTATCTATCCCCTGATACAGGGTGTTCTTCGCATCCTTCTTGAACTTCTCATGGGATGATTTCAGGTTCTTTCCCCGTATACCCATAGCTGCCCCCTTAAATCCTTTGCAGATACTGTTAATAATATATGATTTTATCGGGATTTGTAGACTATATATGACCGTAGTTTTGGAGCATATGAAGCGTAATATGATATTCAATTTTAATCCATTTTATGGTAAGATTTTATTCATAAGCTGTAAGTGTTGGATTGACATTCTAGTTATGTATATCTGTAGAAAATTTTCTCTAGCCATATCATAGCGAGCTATATATATATTATTTTTATCATAATTATTTTAAATAAAGGGATGTTTTTACTCTTCTATTTAATCTTATAGATGTCTGGAAAAAAATAAGAGGAAAGGAAAAACTAATGACTAAGCCGAATGAACAATTAAGTAATCTAATCATGGAATATAAGCCCCAATTATTTCGTATGGCAACAGGAATTTTGAAAAACAGTATTGATGCAGAAGATGCGTTAAGTGAGACTATATGCAAGGCTTTTTCTAATTTTCAAAATTTACGTGACCTAAAAAAGTTTAAACCATGGATAATGAAAATTCTTGTTAATGAAGCTTATGCCATAGCAAATAAAAGAAAAAAATTTATTTCACTAGAAGAGGACATTCCCATTGATAATAACGATTCTGCTATAATAGATTCGATTGTTTTATGGGATATAGTTCAATCATTAGATGATGAATTTAGAGATGTCATACTCCTTTTTTATTACGAAGATATGTCTATCAAAGAAATAAGTAAAATTCTGCAGATACCTGTGGGAACAGTTTTTTCAAGGTTAAATCGTTCCAGACAAAAACTTAAAAATATTATGCTGAAGGAAGGAGTAAGCAAAATATGAATAAATTTGATAAAATGATTAAAGAAATGGCCAAAAAGGAAGAGATATCTCTTCCACCCGGGTTTAATGATCGAATTGACTATCTTATCAATCAACATACTAAGAATATCAATCATACAGTTAAGACGACAGGATTTAAACTATTAAGATACAAAACAGCTGTGGTTTTGTTATGTGCTATTTTATTATTTGGGAGTGTAACCGTTGCAGCAGAATATATCAGTGGTGGTGATTTTTTTATTTCCTTTTTTAATAATAAGCGAAACAATAATGAGAATATTGATTATAGTTATATGAACACTGAACAATTGAATGAGATGTCTTCCTCTACTATTGGTACTGTTGTTGACACAGATGAGCTAACAATAGAGATTATGGGTGTAGTTATCAGTGGAAATACAGCAAAAGTAATGATAAAGGTAACAGCGAATGATTTAAACAGTGTATTATATGATAATGGTGTTCTACCGCTGAAAAACTATAGATTCTATGAAGAAGTAAGCAGTCTTGATGAGGGCTTAGCTGGGGGATCTATTGATTATTACTATAATGATAGGAATACAAGCTTAAAACACAACCAGTTTGAGATTATGTTCACCTTCATAGGAAATAATGCATTTGGTAACGGAAAACATACTATCAAATTAAATAAATTCGGATATTATTCTTCAGATTTAGAATTTAAAGCTATTTACAACGATACCTGGCAATTTGAATTTGCATTTGATGCGGAAACTGATTACAGTAAAGAATTATATATTAATCAAATTACAAATATCGATAATAATGAATTTTGTCTTAATAGTATTAAGATTACACCTTTTGCCTTAACAATAAGCTTTAAAGCCTATACCGAATTTACTAATGATTTATACAAAATGTATTCAAAAGAGATACCTGAAATCATAATCAAACTTAAAGATGGAACCATAATAGGCAGGGATCAATACTCATATACTTGTGGTGCAGATGAAGAGACAAATATATATGGTGCGGTGATAGACTTTGCTGTTCCTATAACAGTGAATGATGTGAGGTCTATTAATATATTTGGAGTTGAATATGTTATTGAATAACTACTGAACGGGCGGGTTTTTATTTCTCGGCATCCCCATAAATTTGCCCGGCAAATTTATGGGGATCGTGGGCTCGCTCGCTTCCCATACCTCACAGAACTGAATAAAGTGCAATGCACTTCCCCAGTTGCGTAATAAAAGCCGCCCGTCGGCAAGATTCTCTTGCCCCGGGCGGCTTTCATACGCAACCAGAAAACGCTTCACGTTTTCTGGTTCTGTGAGGTATGGTTTGCTCACTTGGCCTTCACGCAAAAAACTCTCAATGATTGCTCATTGAGAGTTCTTATCATGGATTAATATTTACGTTTTCTTGCCGCCTCAGACTTCTTCTTGCGTCTTACGCTCGGCTTCTCATAATGCTCCCTCTTGCGGATCTCCTGCTGGATACCGGCTTTCGCGCAGTTTCTTTTGAATCTGCGGAGAGCACTATCTAAAGTCTCATTGTCTTTAACAAT
>JAEZHX010000049.1 GCA_023436765.1 Bacillota bacterium | reverse complement strand
TTTTCATTTGTCAAGTACGAACTTTAAAATACAGATGGGATATTCTAACCAGTTTAGAAAAATACGTGACGGGAAAAATAAAGGTATAAACATCATGGTTAGGGGGCTCATTAAATGAAAACTTATGATTATTGGAAGAGTTTTGCTGCGACTGGCAAGATTGATGATTACTTAAATTACATCGCATGTACCAGGGAAGAGAGTATTGACGACCAATCTGTGGTCGTGGACAGAGATAAAGAAGGTGGATTTCATGCCGGCATCAACTACCGTGACAGGAATGGTCCTTTCAGCCATGCCGGTTGGTGATTATGACAAACGGTTAGTCATTTTAACGAAGGAAAACGGTAAAATATCAGCATTTGCCAAAGGCGCCAGAAGACCCAACAGCGCCTTATTGGCATGCAGTCAACCCTTTTCCTTCGGAAATTTTACTTTATATGCAGGTAGAAATTCCTACAATATTATGTCCTGTGAGATATCGAATTATTTTTCGGAACTTAGGGAACAGATCGATAGTGTCTACTACGGATTGTATTTTTGCGAATTTGCAGACTATATAACGAAGGAAAATAATGATGAGAAGGATATCCTGAAGCTTCTTTATCAGACTCTGCGGGCCGTAGCCAAGAAAACGATAGATCTCAGGCTGGTTCGTGTGATATTTGAATTGAAGCTTATGGTGTACAATGGGGAAGCACCGCAGGTGTTTACCTGTGTGAAATGTGGAAAAGATCCTTACAGACAGGCTTCGGGAGAGGAAAGCAAGGAAGAGGCCGGCCCGGGGACTCAGAAGCAGGAGAAGGATCAGGGGCCCGCCGGCTGTCGATTCTCGGCAGAAGCGGGAGGAATTCTATGTGAGGCCTGTCAATATCAGGACCGGGAGGCAATTATCCTAGGCACTTCAAGCCTCTATGCGATGCAATACATAGTATCCAGCAGCATCGAGAAGCTATATACCTTCACTGTGTCTGAGGAGGTTTTGGAGGAGTTAATGCATATTACGGGGTGTTATCTGGAACGTTTTATCGACCATGAATTCAAGTCTCTGGAACTGATCCGAACTATTTTCTAAATTTAAGTTGAAATTATAAGCCTTTAAGGTTAAAATGATATGAACCCAAAACTATCCGATGGAGGGAATCTATTATGAAAAAGTATTTTTTTGCTACAATCCTGGTGCTGATGGTTCTGGCAGTAACCGGTTGTTCCAATAAAGAGATAAATATTACTGCTGAGGAAGTGGCGACTAACACGATGCTGGTGAAACGAAACGGTACGCTTCAGGTAGCTATTGTAGAAGACTTTTCCAAGGAATACTACAAGCTCGGTGAGCTGGAGGAATTCGTTAAGAAGGAAATTAGTACCTATAATCAGAAAGCAGGTAATGACGCAGTAGCAATCAAGGAATTAAGCATGAAGAACGGGAAGGCAGTCATGCTGTTAGGCTATGCGGGAATGGCACACTATTCAGCCTTTAATAACGTAACCGCTGCTTATTTCGGCGCGGATACGAAGGATGTATCCCTAGAGCTGCCGGACCAATTCATCAGTGCGAAGAACGGGACAAAGGTGGACCGTGCCACTGCATTAAAGAACGGAAAGCACCGCGTCCTGGTAGTATATGAGCCCTATGATATTATTGTGGACGGTAAAGTGAAATATTACAGCGGGAATGCCACTATGACAGAGGACGTCGTGAAGAGCAATGGTGAAGGCGCAACGGTAGTAATCTACGATCCTGCAAAATAATAATCCGAGCGATTATTTCCTATTAATAATATAATAAATTGATATGTGAGGATGAGTGTATGGAAAAGACAATGGAGAAAATTGTGGCATTAGCGAAAGCAAGAGGCTTTGTATATCCGGGCTCCGAGATCTACGGCGGACTTGCGAATACCTGGGATTACGGTAATCTCGGTGTTGAACTCAAAAACAATGTGAAAAAAGCTTGGTGGCAGAAATTCGTGCAGGAGAACCCTTACAATGTGGGTGTGGACTGTGCAATACTTATGAATCCCCAGACCTGGGTGGCTTCCGGACATCTCGGCGGCTTCTCTGATCCTCTGATGGATTGTAAGGAGTGTCATGAGCGTTTCCGTGCGGATAAGCTGATTGAAGATTATCATATGGAAAACAGCATTCAGGTGGAAGGTTCCATAGATGCATGGCCTCTGGATGAGATGAAAAAATACATTGATGAACATAAAATTGTATGTCCTACCTGCGGCAAGCATAATTTCACAGATATCCGTCAGTTTAACCTGATGTTTAAAACCTTCCAGGGTGTCACCGAGGATGCGAAGAATGTCGTTTATTTGAGACCGGAGACAGCACAGGGAATTTTTGTTAACTTTAAGAATGTACAGAGAACCTCCCGTAAGAAGATTCCGTTCGGTATCGGACAGATCGGTAAATCCTTCCGTAATGAGATCACACCCGGTAACTTCACCTTCCGTACTAGGGAGTTCGAGCAGATGGAGCTGGAATTCTTCTGTGAGCCGGATACTGATTTGGAATGGTTTACGTATTGGAGACAGTTCTGCATCGACTGGCTGAAAACCCTCGGGATGAAGGAAGAGGAGATGAGAGTAAGGGATCATGATGCGGCAGAGCTTTCCTTCTATAGTAAAGCAACCACGGATATCGAGTTCTTATTCCCATTTGGCTGGGGTGAGCTGTGGGGCATCGCAGACCGTACCGATTACGACCTGACACAGCATCAGAATGTATCCAAGGAGGATATGAGCTATTACGATGATGAGAAGCAGGCCAGATACATTCCTTATGTGGTTGAGCCGTCCCTCGGTGCAGACCGCGTTACCCTTGCTTTCCTTTGCTCCGCTTATGACGAAGAGGAGATAGAAGAGGGAGATGTTCGTACCGTCCTGCATTTCCACCCTGCAATTGCTCCTGTGAAGATCGGTATACTGCCCTTATCCAAGAAATTAAGCGAGCCTGCCGAGAAGATCTATGCAGAGCTCTGCAAATACTATAACTGCGAATTTGACGACAGAGGAAACATCGGTAAGCGTTATCGCAGACAGGATGAGATCGGAACACCGTTCTGCATTACCTATGATTTTGACTCAGAGACTGACGGTGCTGTTACTGTACGTGACAGAGATACAATGCAACAGGAAAGAATTAAGATCTGTGATCTGAAGACATATTTTGAGAATAAATTTAAGTTTTAGAAAAAAAGTATTTCCTTAGCAGTTATTTCTATGCTATAATAATTTTTGGTGACTAAAAAAACCAGCAAAGAGTTATAAACTGATATATATGGGCGGGTTTGAGTGTGAAAAGTATTACGCGAACAGAATGAAGCGTATCATCCTGCTCGCGGAGTACTTTTCACTCAAACTGACCATACATATCAATTATATAAATTATTAATTTAGGAGGGCACTTACAAATGGCAAAGTGGGTATATTTGTTTAAAGAAGGCAGAGCTGATATGAAGAACCTTCTTGGTGGTAAGGGCGCTAACTTAGCAGAGATGACTAATTTAGGGCTGCCAATCCCCCAGGGCTTCACAGTTACAACTGAAGCATGTACCGATTACTACAATAGCGGTAAGAACATCAGAGAGGAAGTTAAGACTCAGATTTTTGACGCCTTAAAGATTCTGGAAGAACAGCAGGGTAAGAAGTTCGGCGATACAGCAAATCCTTTATTGGTTTCTGTTCGTTCCGGTGCAAGAGCATCCATGCCCGGTATGATGGATACCATTTTGAACCTCGGTTTAACCGATGCAGCTGTAGAAGGCTTTGCAGCTAAGACCGGCAATCCGAGATTTGCTTATGACTCTTATAGAAGATTTATTCAGATGTTCTCTGACGTAGTTATGGAAGTACCTAAGTCCAAGTTCGAAAGAGTTCTGGATGAGATCAAAGAGAAGAAGGGCGTTCATTTTGATACAGAGCTGAGTGCAGACGACCTCAAGGAAGTAATCGCTCAGTTCAAGGCATTATATAAAACCGAGAAGGGAACTGATTTCCCTCAGGATCCTACCGTACAGCTGATTGAAGCTGTAACTGCAGTATTCCGTTCCTGGGACAATCCCCGTGCGATTTACTACAGAAGAATGAATGATATTCCCGGCGACTGGGGTACCGCGGTTAACGTACAGGCCATGGTATTCGGTAACATGGGTGATACCTCCGGTACAGGTGTTG
>JAEZHX010000176.1 GCA_023436765.1 Bacillota bacterium | reverse complement strand
TTCTTCCCCGGAACAAATCAATTACCAGCTTTACTTCTCCTTGTCCGAGTCCCAATAGCTTGGATATTTCAACAACAGTTTTACCCT
Source organism: Bacillota bacterium (assembly GCA_023436765.1). Lineage (GTDB taxonomy): Bacteria > Bacillota > Clostridia > Lachnospirales > Lachnospiraceae > Mobilitalea. The sequence goes on along the minus strand of JAEZHX010000176.1, from coordinate 30,077 downwards.
TCGAATAAAGAGCAAGTATCTGCGAATTATTGTTGGTTGTCTGATCAGCTTCTACGGTACTCCGGGGTTCTGCCGATTTCTCCTTTGGCAGGGGAGAACCGGGAGCCTTCATGCGCTGGCCCTGCACCTGCTGAATTCCGGTAACCTTCTTCGCTGGCTGATCCCCAGTCTCTAAGTTCGCAGGAAGGACTTCCTGTGACTTCTTCCTTGAGGCTTCCATAGCGGATACTGTGGTCTTCAATTCTTTTTCTTTTTCATTCAACATATTGTAAAGGAACACAACTTCTTCATGGTTGTGCTTGATCTTCTCTAATATTTGATCGGAATATTCACCCACTGCCATGATTTTCTCATTGGATATCAAGCTTAATTCATCGTCCGTGCGGACAATGATCTCCTCTTTCAGCCCTGATAGCTGTTCCCTGACCTGCTCCTTGAAGTGCTTCAGATCCTCGCTGTTCAAGGTATCCTCCACATCAAAACGCACCTGATTTTCTTTCCCTGTTCTTCCTGTTCGGTCAATCATTCTGGTGCTGATGACAATGATGACTAATCCTAATAGAATTAATATGATTTCTAATGGGCTCATAGTTCCTCCGATGAAAATGAGGGTGTGGGAACACCCTCAGTATTTAATGCTTATCTGATCATCAGATCAAGATATCGATACCTCCGGTTTTCTCCGGCTTCTTCGTTGTTTTTTCCTCTTCCTGTTTCCCCTGCTTCTTACCGGAATTGTTAGAATAGCTGTTCTGTCCCTTTTCCTTGGCATCATACCTGAACTCCTTGTTTTCACCCTTCGTAGCCTGGGTCGGTCTGGAGTTTTCCGTTGAAATCATATTCTGGAAGCCTCTGCTGATCTGCACCTGCTCCTGCTGGGTCTTATGGTTCTCCATATGCTTAAGCTGTGATGCCTCCTGGGATCTAATTATTTCAATTGGTCTAATAGGCATATTAACCTCCGTTTACTCGTACAAAAAGTTGAATAGTAATTATGCCTCGTTTTCTACAGGTAAGAATTCGTATGCTACAGCGGACTAATCTTTATATCGGCTCTGTCACGAATGAACTTGCTGTGCTGGATTTCCTCTCTGACGAAGTAAATAATATTGGAGATTATGATCTTCGTTCCTGGATATACGGTATCCTGTACCTTTATCATACCCGCAGCATTGCCATCCATATCTATCCTAAGCTCATCATATCTTCTTCTGGCTTCCTGAAGCTGTGTGTCCAGTGTAATGTTGCTCTGTGTCATCTGCTTTAAGGTTTCCATCTTATCGAAGGGAATCGCTCCTCCGGCCTGCAGTCTCTTTCGTATCAATGCAACAGTCTGTGCTATTTTTTCCTTATCTGCCTGAAGAATTACGATTTTCTTTTCCAGCTCCCGGAATTCCTCCAAAATTCTGGGATCAATTCCCACCTCAAGTAACGTATTGGTGCCCATATGCGAGCCGGCAGTTTTCACAGAAATCATGGTGCCGGAACGGATCTCACCGCCGGTAACAAAGCCTCTTCTTCCACCTACAATGATATCACCTTTGGCTGAGACTCTGCTGTGGAGTATGGATTCTGTGGAGATATATCCCCCGGAGATTACCTCCGCATTCTCTATGAATTTTGTGATAATATTACCATTTGCCTTCAATATTCCCTTATTCATGCCCTGCATGCCACGCCTTAGGATAATCTGACCGCCGGCTTCTATGTAAGCTCCCTCAACGACACCATACACCTCGATATCTCCCCTGGCTCTGATGGAGAAGCCGGTAATGACATTTCCCTTGACTACAACATTACCCTCGTAGGTTATATCTCCGGTAGAGGTATCCACATCAGCCGGTATCTCATAGGTATCGGAAACAAATACCCTGTTATCGGTTAAGGTTACATGACCATCAACCATAGAATAAAGTCTTAAACCATCCTCAGATACTGTGATATTATTCCCGTGGCGCATGACACGATTATTGACCTTGTTGGGTCTTATTACATTACCGCAGACATCGATGCCCGGTTTTCCATAGTCAATCGGATTAAGAGTCGCCAGTAAATCACCCTTCTTACAATGACTGATCATATCCAGCTGATGAAAATCCACGGAACCATCCTCATTTGTTTTAGGCTTTAAGGTAAGATCGACATTAAAATGATAGGTGATCACTGCATCATGACCCTGAATCGGAGCAAGGGCTTTAGCAAGAATATAATCCGTACAGTATCTCCTGTCCTTCAAGAACTGGAATACCTTCTCCTCATCAACACCATACTTTACCCCTGCCCGAACCAACGTACTGATGATATCCTCCTTCGTCATCAGATTGCCACCATTGGTTGGAGGATAAAATCTGCCCTTCACTGCTACTCTATCCTCAAGAATCTCAACCTTAAGGTATTCATCCTGTGGATGTATCACAGTAGGAGTAATTTTCACCTCAGCAACACCCTTTAGAGTTGCCAACGCTCTCCCCATTGATATTTTGTCATACTCATATATCTTTTTATCAATCAGATAATTACTAATCTCGTCATAAGCTATGGGTCGTCCACCAGGCTCTTCTTCAAATAGCTTTAAATATGTTCCATCATTTCTGATGATCAGTTGGAAATATCCGTTGTTAGCGCCCATAATCTTCCTCCCAATTCTTAAACTTGGTGTTGTGTTCCTATGACTATTCTGTACAAATTAACTGGATAGAACATCAATATTGGCACCTAACTTCACCTTCATCTTCTGTAAAGCCTTCGTATGCAGCTGAGATATCCTTGATTCTGACACCTCAAGTATCCGGCTGATTTCCTTTAATGTAAGTTCCTCGTAATAATACAGTACGATAACCTTTTTTTCTTTCTCTGTCAGGGTATCCAGCGTCCTTGTAAGTAACTCCTTGAGCTCCTGTTGTTCTACGACCCGCTCCGGCTGGTTAAGGGTTGCTGTGAGGTTTTGTTCCACTTTTCCCTCACTGCCCTGTTCCATGAACTCATCCAGAGATATGATATTCGTAATTTTCGTCTGATTCTGCCAATTCTCCAGTTCTTCCAGTGATATATCCAGTTCCTTGGCAACCTCCTCGTCATTTACACTTCTGCCATATTTTATCTCAAGGCTTTGATAAGCCATATCAATCTTTCTCTGCTTTTGTCTGATACTCCTGGGAATCCAGTCCATCTTCCTGATCTGATCCAGGATGGCTCCACGGATTCTTAAGGATGCATAGGTTTCAAATTTAAAGCCCTTGTTATAATCGAACTTATCAATGGCATCGATTAACCCAAAGGTACCATAACCGACCAAATCATCATACTCGACATTATAGCCAAGATACATGCTGAGCCGGCCGGCAACCAGCTTTACGAGACCCGCATATTCAATTATGATTTTTTCCTGAAGTTCAGAAGTCCTCTTCCTGGAGTATTCCTCCCAGAGTTTCTGTCTGTTTTCTGCGTTCATACTGCCTCCCGATCATTCATAACTTTAGGACAGGCCGTTACTTATTACCGGTGGAACCTGTCATCCCATTCTTAGCAGCTTCATGCCGGTTTCTTTCTTGTCCTTTCTCCACTGGTCCGTTCTCTTCTTGCCCATTCTCATCAGTCGAGTGCTCTTCTTCGATAACTTCCATTACTCTTGTAATGGTTGCCTTCTTTATGATGGCCTTTGTAATCAGGCCTATGATATAAAATACTATCAGTACCAGCAGTAACCGTTTTAAGCTATCAAGCTTAGGAGTCTTGTGGATTATATCCAGGATACTCGTTACAGCTCCTGCTGCCAGCATGATCAGTGCCGGTATATATTTCTGCTTCATATTTCCTCCCATACCTGAATTACAGAGATTATCTGTTAAGGCAGTGACATTCTATCCCAACAGGCATTTTGCCTGATTTTTTACAGAATCTTTCTTTCCTTTCCGACGGATCTTATATGCAATGCTCCGGTCTCAGGATAGAATTCTATGGTCCTACCATAGTTATATCCTGTATCTTCCGCCAGAATACTGATACCCAGCTGCTTAAGCTTCAGCTTGGTTGCTTCGACATTCCGTTCCCCAATTCGCATCATTTCACTGTTATTATTAAAGGCAAACATCTGAGCTCCGCCGGCTATCTTTGCCACCAATGCTCTTCTTACAGCACCGCTTCTTATCATTCTGTTGATCAGTTCGTCTATACCGGTGTCAGCAAATTTTGCCTTATTCTCATTGTTTAATATTTTTGTACTGTCAGGCAGCATAATATGTATCATTCCTGCAATTTTAGTACCCGGATCATATAAGACAATTCCCACACAGGACCCAAGACCTAAAGTTGTAATCGCATCAGGAGGTGTACATATATTCATGTCAGCCATTCCGACTTTAATCATATTATTCATTTGTTCACCCTACGTCTGTTTTTGGCATACTTAATGTCTTGATAATTATGATAGTTCTGTGTTATAAGCCCAGCGAGGATAGTATCGCTGCATAGGAATTAATTGTTGGTATCAGGATAAAATATCCGTTAACCTCCCTGTTATCATCTCCAAATTCCGTCTCAATGAGTAGTGCCTTATCCCCAATTTTACCAAATTCAATCGCAGGTACACTTAATATAGCCCCGGCCATATCAATTGCCATGTAAGGAATACTTGAAACTATCATCAGGTTTGTCAGTGAAGATAAGGAGGACAGATAAGCTCCGGAAATAATATTTCCGATCTCATTCAAAGCCGAAAGCTCCATTTCACTAAAATCTTCATCCTTATCCTCATCGGAATTCCCCATGAGAATATTCACCAAATGTCTGGAAGCCGATTTATCGAGCATGAACATCATCATGCCATCAATATCTCCGCTTATCGTAAACAGGATACCTACAACTAAATTCTCTGCTCCGCCGACGATATCGGAGAGCTCCTTGAACTCCAAAAGCTCCACATTCGGAACCTTCATATCAATTCTGGAATTCAACATCTGTGAAAGTGCTGTGGTGGCATTCCCGGCACCTATATTACCGATTTCCCTTAACACGTCGAATTGCATATGGTCTATTTGATTTAGGTCCAGATTGGACAACGTAAACACCTCCTTTGAAATTTGGATTAAAGTTTACAGTTAATCTTTAACACTGACAGCTTCCTTCTCAAAGATAATCCCTGGTATATTCAGCAGGTTGATCAGATCGTTTTCATATTTGCCGATTCCTATGCTGTAATCGGCTTTATCATCACTCTCATCATAGTTCATCTTTTCCACAGCATCATGATTGAGCGTAATGACTTCCTTCACCTCATCTACAATAATTCCGACGGGTGCTGCCTGCGGTTCGGGTTTAACGATCACGATACGGCTTACCGATGTGAATTGATCCTCCTGAAGATCGAATTTACGACGCAGGCTCATCACGGGAATTACCTCTCCCCTTAAATTAATGACACCCATAAAATAAGGCTGAGCCTTCGGTACCCTGGTGATATTCTGCATTACAATAATATTATGGATATATTTAATATCGATCCCATATTGATTATTTCCCAGGCTTACAATGATATATTGCTTTGTATTAGCTGCTTCCATATAAACCTCCCTACTGCCGAAGCACCATGTATTTGGGGTGTCAGCACAATATTAGCATAGTGAGTTACAACAACTCGCCAAGTAAAAATGCTCTAAACCAGTGAATTCACATCCAGAATTAACGCCACATCGCCGTTACCCAGAATGGTAGCTCCGCTGATGATCTTATGATTCTTAATATATTTTCCTATGGACTTTATGACGATTTCCTGCTGTCCCATCAGCTCGTCCACGACCATACCTGCGTATCTTTCACCCTTCTTGACGATAACCACCAAGTTATTCTCCTGTTCCTGATCTTGATTATGGCAATCCAAAATCTGGCCCAGTCTGATAATTGGAATAACGGATCCTCGTAAATTGATGACCTCTTTTCCTTGGATCATTTTAACTTCATTGCTTGGAATATTCTCAACAGTCTGAATATTACCGAGAGGCAGTGCATATTTCTCGTCACCGATAATTACCATCAGTGTTTGGATGATTGCGAGCGTTAATGGAAGTCTGATAATGAAGTTAGAGCCTTCTCCCAGCTTCGTCTTCGCTTCAATCTCGCCGCCCAAGGCTTCGATCTTCGTTTTAACCACATCCAGGCCAACGCCTCTGCCGGATACATCGGATACCTTCTCTGAGGTAGAGAAACCGGGCATAAACAGAATATCAATGATATCCTTGTCGGTCATTCTATGGGTCTGCTCCTCAGTAAACAAACCTTTTTCGATTGCCTTCTTCTTAATTTTATCAACATTGATACCGCTTCCGTCATCACGGACTTCAATGACTACATTGTTACCATCCTGATAAGCATCCAGGTAAATAGAACCTGTCGGATTCTTACCGGCCCTCTGTCTATCTTCATTCTTCTCAAGTCCATGATCGGCAGCGTTACGCAAGAGATGCATCAGAGGATCACCGATTTCATCGATTACGGTACGGTCAAGCTCTGTATCCTCACCGGTCATATACAGTTCCATATTCTTATTCAGGCTCTTGGAGAGATCGCGGATCATTCTGGGGAAACGGTTCACTACACTTTCGATCGGAACCATTCTTACCTTCATTACAGATTCATGGAGGTTCGTCGTTACTCTCTCTAGGTATTCCATTTGCTCATTGAAGCTATTCTCGATCTGAACCTTAGAATTACTGCTGATGGAGAGGAGACTGTTCTTCGCAATAATCAGCTCACTAACCAGATTCATAAGTACATCCAGTTTATCGATATCCACACGGACGGAGCGATTTGCTACAGGCTTTGTTCCCTGCTTAGCAGCGGGTGCATTACCGGCCTTCAGGGAATTGCTCTCCTTCAGTATCTTAGGCTGAGCCTGCGCGATTTCATCCTGTTTCACAGCATTTTCATAATTGGCAGCATCTTCATCGGTCAGTTTTACGTAATCCGCTACCACTTCTTTTACTTCTGATACATTCGTCGCTATTTTAGCTAACTTCTCAGGACTTTCCTTTGTGATGATATATGCTGAATAATCATAATCATATTTCTCGTCCTCAAGATCCTGAGCACTGGGATCCAGTTTGATGATTTCACCGAATTCCTCTAGGGTACGATTAACCATGAAGGCTCTAGCACCTTTTAATACGCAGTATTCTTGTATGTATACGGTAAGACCTACAACATTTAAGCCAAGCATTCCGGCTTTAGCAATTGCCTTTTTTTCATGCTCCTCAAGCTTTAAGCTTTTGAATTTCATCTTACCAACGTCAGTTGCAGAGACGGCTTCGACAGAAACCTTTGCCTCCTTTTCTGCATGATTAACGAATGATGTTTTTCCAATACCCGCATTCAGGATATCACCCAAGGCCTTCAGGATATCTTCATAATCCTCAGTCCCTTCATTTGCTTCAGACTGGATATGGCTCAAATAGGTTTCCAACGCATCAAGACCTCTGAAAAGAACATCAACCAGTTCAGAGGATACCTTCATCTTGCCATTCCGGATTTCAGAGAATACGTTCTCCATATCATGGGTCAATCGCTGCATTCTCTTATAACCCATCGTTCCGGACATACCCTTCAGCGAATGTGCAGCACGGAAGATCTCATTAATCGTTTCCTCGTTATCCGGCTCCTTCTCCAGAATCAGAAGATGCTCATTCAGACTCTGAAGATGTTCCTTGGTTTCTTCGATAAAAATTTCCAGGTATTGACTTACATCCATTAAAGGCACCCCACATTCTTTGTGATGGCATCAGAGACATCTGTTAACGCGACTACTTCGTCCACCAGACCGGCCTCAGCAACTACCTTCGGCATACCATATACAATACTGGTCTCTTCGTTCTGTGCTATCACATATATATTTTTAGATTTATAAAGTTTTCTAATTCCTTCCGTTCCATCTCCGCCCATTCCTGTTAAAACTACGCAGGTAATCTGGTCAAAGCTTAAAGCTTCAAGAGATTCGTACATGATGTCGGCACAGGGCAAGAGTCCATGTCTGGCTGCTTCCTTGGTTACCGAGATTTGGTATTGACCCTTCTCGTTCTCTATCAACCTTAGCTGGTGGCCACCCTTAGCCAAATATACAGTACCCTTTTTTATGATATCTCCATGCTCTGCTTCCTTCACATACAGCTGACTCAGTTCATTGAGCCGATCTGCCAGTGATTTCGTAAACCCTTCCGGCATATGCTGGACAATCAGAACTCCGGCATCCAGGTTCGCAGGCAGCTTCGGAATAACCATATGAAGCGCCTTAGGTCCTCCGGTAGAGCAGGTAATCGCAACTATCTTCCCTCCGCTTACGTTCTCTGTTCCTCTTCGTTTTCTACTGGAGGTTTCCTTTAGCGGCTTGTCCTCCTGTATTGCGGTTTCCGTCTTTGTTATCTCAGTTGCCTGAGTTGCAGCTGCCAGAGTTAAGAGAATCCGTTGAGAGAAATTATTGTTCTTTACTTCCTCATAGCTTTCAGGTTTTGTTACAAAATCGAAAGCACCTAATTCAAGGGCAAGGATCGTCTCCTTTGCGTCCCTCTTTGCTATTGTACTGACGATGATTACCTTGGTTTTGATATTCTGAGTTTTTAATTCACTTAAGAATTCCAGCCCATTCATCCTCGGCATATTAATATCAAGCAGGAGAGCATCTATCTCGTTTGCTTTACGCTGCATGATGCTTAACGCTTCCAAGCCGTTGACTGCCGTGCCGTACACATGGAATCTCTCATCACTTTCTATTATATCAGAGAGTACCCTTCTCATAAGTGCAGAATCATCAATTACCAAAATATTTTTTTTCATTACAATATTGCCTTTCTGACTACGAATTTTATGTCTGTTGCCATGCATCTATTTATCAAATCTAATCCTTTATATTCTTGTCATACCTTATCGTTTCTTCTTCTCCGGCGTTCCTGCTCAAATATGTACTTAATCAGGTCCTCCCGGTCAGCCTTTCCGATATCGTAGAATTCTACACGGTGCTCAAATTTATCATTGCGGTTCTCATGCTTACCGGAAGCAATTACCACTGCTCCCAAAATCATCTTCTTAAGCTCTCCTCCGGCGATAAAATCCAGTTTGATTCTTATCCTATCCCCGGCCATAAGCGGATAATCTGAGATAAACTTAGCTCCCCCACCTGACAGATCTGTAATTGAAGCCTTTTGCCAAGCCCTATCCAGCTGTCCAAGTTTTTTTCGTGCCTCAGCTCTTTCTTGTTGATTTAGAAATTTGTCGGCGGCCAAGCGATCTTCCAGGACCATTTCTTCCTGGGTAATTACCCGGTATTCTGTTTCATGGATACATTCCAGTCGGAAGTACTGCCTTCTCTGTATTTTATCCAGATTGGATATCAGCTTGACCTGTGCAATAATTGCATTATTCTCTCGATAGATACTTTCCAGTACACATATAACTTGATACAGTCCCTTCGAGGTATAAAAATGCAGTTTGTACTTCACTTCCTTCTCTAAGACATACATTAATCCGTTCCTATAGGGCATAGCAATGCTGATCGTCGTCTCATCATCTATATCCATGATCTGGCTTACATATATTTTCTGGCTTTTAATCAGACCCGTCTTCGATTCTGGTGGTAATACATCAACCTTATCACCAACTGTTAATATATCACTTAACATACATACCCCCATCTATTTTCTGTCAACTTATCTTAACTTCACGGAACCTACGTATCCCTCTATTTCTTAATTCTTGACTTAAGCAAATAAGTAAATAGCTGTGCAATTCCCTTCTTTCCTTGAGAGTTTTCCGGTTCATATTCACATAACATAGTGGCAAAGTCGTTAATCGACTTAGCAAAATGGGAATTCGGGTATACCATAATAGCCGGTTTCTGTTTCATGACTGCCCTGGATACATTGTTATCCTGTGGGATGGCACCCAGGTACTCCAGTTTCAGGTTCAGGAACTTATTTACAACAAGACTCAATTTATCGTAAAGCTCCTTCCCTTCCTCATAGGAATCGATACGGTTAGCAACTGTTTTAATTACCGTATCCTGAAGGGAAAAGTCTGTCTTTCTATTCAAGGTTTTTAATAAGGCATAGGCATCTGTGATTGAGGTCGGCTCCGGCGTGGCAATCAGTAAAACCTCTGTACTGGCTGCAACAAATTCAAGTACAGAATCCGCTATTCCAGCACCGGTATCAATAATGATAATATCAGCAATCTCATCCAACTCAACAAGTTTCTGAATCAGATATACAATCTGATCCCTAGTAAGACTAGTAAGCTCTTGGATCCCCGACCCTCCGGAGATGAAACCGATATTCTCGGGTCCCCTCGTAATAATATCTGTTAGGCTCTTCCCTCGGAACATCAGATCCGCAAGATTATACTGCGGTCGTATTCCCAGCATAACTTCAATATTTGCAAGACCAAAATCCGCATCCAGAATGATTACCCTTTTCCCGAGTCTGCTCAGGGCAATGGCAAGGTTAACAGACACACTGGATTTCCCTACTCCGCCCTTTCCACTGGTTACCGTGATTACCCTGGCGATTCTTCTGGGGAGCTTTTGTTGTTTTACCATTGTTCTAAGTTTTTCTGCCTGATCCATAGAAATCTCCATTCTACCCAAGAATTCTTCTTATTGAATACAATAAATTCTGCTTTATGAGTTGCTTTATGAATTCAAAGAATTCTGCTTTATGAATTCTTTACATCACATATTTGGGCAAATTCAAACCTTCATTATGTGTTCAATTCATTGTCCCCTAAGCAATTGCTTTGCAATGCTCTGGGCATCAATTCTGGATATATCATCGGGTACATTCTGACCAAAGGTTGCATAGGATAAGGGTGCCTGTGTCAACATCCTTATATTGAACAAGTTCCCTATACAGCTGGTCTCATCCAGCTTCGTAAATATCAGGTTATAATTGACTATCTCTGCATATGCTTCCGTGATCTTTACAAGATCCCTGTACTTGGTCGTAGCACTGAGGACAAGGTAGGTTTCCCTCTCACTTTCCGGTATGCAATTGATCAGTAGCTCTATATCGTCCCTCTGGTCCTTATTTCTGTGGGAGCGGCCTGCGGTATCAACGAATACGATATCATACCCGGCAAACTCCTCCCTGGCCTGTTTCATCTCTTCTTCGGTATAGATGACCTTTAAGGGAATCCCAAGTATATTTGCATAGGTACGAAGCTGTTCCACTGCAGCGATACGATAGGTATCTGCTGTCAGAAATGCTACCTTTGCTTTCTCGTCCACCTTGAATTTCGAGGCAATCTTAGCAATTGTTGTTGTCTTTCCCACACCGGTGGGTCCGATCACAAAGACAAATTTCGTTCCTTTCCCTGGCTGTTCAATCGTTTTTGGCTGTCCGAGCTTCAGAATAATTTTCTGATAAACGCTGGCCAGGATAACATCCATCGAGGAATCCTTCTTTAAGGTTCCTTCTATCTCAGTGATGATCTGGTTCGCATATTTTTCTTCCACTTCATTTGAAATCAGCTGGTTATATATAAGCTGGATGCAAGCAAGATTCTTATTCGTTGCAGTTGATTTCTCCTCCTGTTGCTGTATAGCCTCTTTTTCATTCATTTGCTTTTCCAAAAGGCTCTGGAGATTATTCAGCTTGACCTCTATAGCCGAAGGTTCCTTGGTATCCTCATAGAGATTCTTCATCCCTAAGGAGGGTTCCATATCCTCATAGATTATGTCCGGCAAGATTTGTTTTTTCGGCTGTGTCGGAGTGATTGGCGGGAAATTCTTAATTTTGTCATTTTTATAGGTGATATTGTCGTCCACAGCAGCGGTAATCTCTACCAACGGTTTGCGGAACAGCTTATAGATACCCTTAGGTGATATCGTTTTGATGTTCATGACAATAGCATCCTTGCCGAGTTCTTCCTTGGCAAGCATAATTGCTTCCGTCTCCGTATTTGCTTGGAACTTCTTAATAATCATTATACTGTCACCATCCCAACACTCTGTAATTCTACATTTGTATCAATCTCATTATAGGAAACAACGATCAGATCCTTGAAGTAATCCTGAGTCAGTCTCTTAAAGTACATGCGAACAATTGGTGAGGTTATGACAATCGGGCTCTTTCCGAGATCCTCTAGCTTTTGTACCTCAGACTGAACCGAATCGATAATGCCCTTTGTAACCGAAGGATCCAGCGACAGGTATGCTCCCTGCTCTGTTTGCTTTACGGAGCCCATGATCTCCTGCTCCACCTTCGGGTCCAGCGTAACCACGCTCGTCATTTCACCGGAAGGGAAATACTTTCTCGAAATAGCCCGTTTCAGATTCTGTCTGGCGTACTCTGTAAGAACATCCGTATCCCTGGTAGTCGATGCATAATCAGCCAAGGTTTCGAAGATCGTAACCAGGTCTCTGATCGAGATGCCTTCCCTGAGTAGATTTTGAAGCACCTTCTGAATCTCACCGATATTAAGCAGCTTCGGTACCAGCTCGGAAATAAGCGCCTGATTGGCTTCCCGTATATTGTCGACCAGATTCTGAACATCCTGTCTATTAAGAAGCTCATAAATATGACTCCGGATTACTTCTGTCAAATGTGTAGCAATAATGGACGGAGGGTCAACAACAGTATAGCCAAGGGATTCCGCACGTTCCCTCTGCCCTTCGGTAATCCAGATAGCCGGCAGATGGAAGGAAGGTTCGTAGGTGGGGATTCCTGTAATTTCCTCCTCCACATATCCGGGATTCATGGCCATATAGTGGTCAAAGAGGATCTCTCCGTCACTGACCTGAATTCCTTTGATCTTAATGATATATTGATTGGGGTTCAGCTGGATGTTATCCCTGAGTCTGATCATAGGAACAACACAGCCGAGCTCCAGTGCTATCTGTCTTCTGATTAATACGACACGATCTAAGAGGTCGCCACCCTGATTGGCATCAGCCAGAGGGATGATACCGTATCCGAATTCCAGTTCAATCGGATCAACCTGTAATAAGGATGCCACATTTTCCGGTTTTCTGATCTCGTTGGCCGCAGCTTCCTCGGAGGATACCTCCTCCTCTATTGCCGTAACCTCCAGCTTGGAGGCGATTGCTCTTCCCGAGATAAGGAAGATCAGACCGTAAGCTGTAAATACGATGGTATCCAACGGTGTTACTATACCCAAGAAAATCATGCTTCCGCCGACCATATAAAGTACCTTGGGGATGGAAAGCAGCTGCTTGACCAGCAAATCTCCGACATCCGCTTCCTTCGAGGCTTTGGTTACCAGGATACCGGTTGCCAGGGATATCATCAGGGATGGAATCTGGCTTACCAGACCATCACCAATGGTAAGTATTGCAAAAGTTTGAAAGGCTTCTCCCGCTGATTTACCCATGAACAAGGTACCCATGATGGTACCACCGGCCAGATTGATCACCGTAATAATCAGACCTACGACTGCGTCTCCCTTTACGTATTTCGTAGCACCGTCCATGGCTCCGAAGAAGGCTGCCTCTTCCTGTATCTTTTCTCTTCTTGCCTTGGCCTCGGCATCTGTGATGGAGCCAGTATTTAAGTCGGCATCGATTGCCATCTGCTTTCCGGGCATAGCATCCAGCGTAAATCTGGCGGATACCTCTGCCACACGCTCCGAGCCCTTATTGATTACCATAAACTGCACTAAGATTAATATGATGAATATGATTAACCCTATGACCAGATTACCTCTTCCGACAAAATCGCCGAAGGTAGTAACGACATTTCCCGGTTCTCCGGTCTGGAGAATTAGCTTTGTACTGGAGACATTTAAGGAAATTCTAAATATCGTTGTAAACAGCAGGATCGACGGGAAGGACGACATATTTAGCACTTCTCTGCTGAATAAGGCATTGAACAGAACAATCATAGAAATTGATATATTCAGTGCCAACAGGATATCGAGGAGAAAAGAAGGCATTGGCACAATCAGAAAAACCAGCGCCGCAAGAATATATAAGCCAATCGCGAAATCATTTCTCTTCATCCCAAGTCCCCCTCTCATGTCTAAATTAATATATTACCTATACAAGGGGGACTTTGTCCTCCCTCTCCAAGTCATTTCGTTTTTATTTCTTCTTTTATCCTACCTTTATAACCGTTTATGCGAGAAAAGAATTTAATCTATCTGTTTAGATATCTGGAGTATTATATTGTTACGTATATCCCATTGTCTACTTATATCTTACTTCGGATTCTTCAGCCCATAAACATACGCCAAAACCTCCGCTGCCATCTGATAAAGCTCCGGAGGAATCTCTGCTCCAAGTTCAACGTTATAATAAAGCATTCTGGCCAGGGGTTTGTTTTCAACTATCACAATATTATTTTCTTTGGCGACTTCCTTTATCTTTTGTGCCAGATAATCTGCACCCTTAGCAATCAGGATCGGTGCCTCAGAAATGCTTTTATCGTATTGGAGGGCGGCAGCCAGATGGGTCGGGTTCGTTATGACAACATCTGCTTTCGGAAGCTGCTGCATCATACGTCTCTGTGAAACCTCCCTCATCTTAGACCTGATCTGGCTCTTGACCTTAGGATCTCCTTCCGATTGCTTGTATTCGTCCTTGACCTCTTGTTTGGACATTCTCATATCTTTTTTAAATTTGATCTTCTGATATAAGAGGTCAGCAAAGCCAATCATCAGGAAAAACAAACAGATTTTTATTCCCAGGCTGATAATGATATCACCAATCAGCATCACTGCCTGAATCAGGCTGATATCATACAGATTTAGTAGTGTTTCCCATTCATCCTTCAAGGTGTCGTAAGAAATATAGGCTATGATAAAAATTTTTACTATCTCAATCAATAATTCAACCAGCTTATCCTTACTAAAAATCCTTTTAAAACCGGATATAGGGCTTATTTTACTAAGCTTTGGATGCATCGGTTTCATGGAAATTTTCCATTTGACCTGAAATAATACAACCACAAAGGATACCATCGCACCAGATATGAAAACAGGTAAGCAGGTCATCAGGATTGTCGTAACCGTATCATTAAAAATAGAATGGGCAATTGCCGGTGTTAATTCTTCCCCTGCCACCTCACCGATGCTGGAATAAGTCTTCTGAAACGTCTTAAGAAAATGATCCGTAAAGTAACCTGTAAAAATTTTAATCACCAGAAAAAGTGAGGTAAGTCCGGCAGCTGTAATCAATTCCTTACTTTTGGCTACCTGGCCTTCCTTTCTTGCGTCACTCAGCTTTTTTGTGGTTGCTTCCTCTGTCTTTTCGGCAGCCTCCGCAAAAAATTGCAGCCGATAGGAAATCAGATAGGTTGCATTCCTTAGGTCATCCATTCTACTGCTCCCTTAAGCATTTTCATCATCTCATTAAAGATCGCATCAGCTACGGACGGTATCAGTCCGACTATCATGAGAAGAATTGCCAAGCCTACAAAGATCTTTAACTGCATTCCGATTACAAACATGTTCATCTCCGGTGCAACCTTAGCCAAAATAGCTAAAATGGTGTTCACCAGAAGAATAGCTGCAAAAACCGGAAGGACGATACGGAAGGCAATGATAAAATAATCTATCATAAACTCAAGCATCAATTCATACATATTCGGTCGGAGTATTACTTCCCCAATTCCGATTACCTGAAAGGAATCCACCAGCGCTCTCAGAAAGAAATGATGCAGATCTGTTATGATCATCATCAGCATGATCAGAAATCCATAAAAATTAGTGGTTATCGTAGTATTTATATTTGTCGTCGGATCCATGGTGTTTACCATGGAAAAACCGATCTCCATATCTATGACCTGTCCTGAAAGCGCAAGAATATGGTAAGAAATATTTGCAAAAAGCCCCATCAGGGCTCCGGCAATCGCTTCGGTTAATACCAGGATCGAAAAGCCGATTACCCCTGTATATGCCGGCATCGTCTGTGGTATCGAATAAAATAGAAGAATTGCGATAAAAATTGAGAAACCTGCCTTAACCCTTACCGGTATATCCCTAAGCGAGAAGAATGGAGCAGTTAAGATAAAACCGGTGATCCTCACAAGTATTAATAAGAATAGTTCAAAATTTTGTAGGGTAAAGGTCATAACGCATTAATGTAATAGCTGAAATTAGAAAACAATTCTATCGTATACTCCGCTATAGTAGTAATCACCCAGTTTCCAACCAGCATAATCACTACAAATACGGCTACCAGCTTCGGAACAAATGTGAGGGTTTGCTCCTGGATAGAAGTGATTGTCTGTAAAACACTGACTACCAATCCGACTACCAGAGAGGTAATCAGCATGGGAGCAGCGGTTTTCAGTACCAGGAAGAGTGCTTGTCTTGCAATGTCTATAACTACTACCTCATTCACTTACTTCATCTCCCACTAATAAAATGTTTTCACCAATTCTCCGACAATTAAGCCCCATCCGTCAGCCATAATAAACAATAGTATTTTAAACGGCATGGAGATCATGGTTGGCGGCAGCATCATCATACCCATCGACATCAGGGTGGAAGCCACAACCATATCTATCACTATAAAAGGGATATATATCAAAAACCCGATAATAAACGCCTTACGCAATTCACTGATGATAAAGGATGGTATCATCACTGTTAAAGGAATTTCATCCGTGGATTCTACCGTAGAAATCTTGGCAATATCCATAAACAGCCTTAGATCCTTGATCTCTGTTTGTTCCACCATGAAGGTCCTGATAGGTGCTGTCCCTGCATCAAAAGCTTCTTCCTGTGTAATCTCCCCCTTCGATAGGGGTTGTATCGCATTGGTATTGATCTGTGTGAAGACCGGGGACATGATAAAGAAGGTCAGGAATAATGCCAATCCGACCAGAATTTGGTTTGGAGGCGTCGTCTGCGTTCCCAGGGCAGATCTTACAAAGTGTAAGACTATGATGATCCTCGTAAATGAGGTTACCATAATTAAAATAGACGGGGCTAAAGTAATCACAGTCAGAACCAATAACATCTGAAGGGTTGCTGACAGGCTTTCTCCATCCTCATCTGTGTTTAGTGTAAATTCCAAAGGCCCCAGGGCTCCGTTAATATTGTTTCCCGATGTGCCCGCTTCCTCCGCGGTCGTCGTATCCTGCACATTTGCTGCTGATGCTGGTACCGTAGGGACAAGAGCCACGATACACAAGGTAAGTAGAAATATAATGAACCACACCTTTTTTTTCATAGGTTTTCTGACAGATGTATTCATGGATACCTACCTCATTCTTTACTATTTCTTATGCTATCTATGATCTGGCGGAAGCTCTTCTTCTCTGTCTGGATGCTCTCCTTTAGGAACAGGTCCGTTTCATCGAGCTCCGTAAGGAAGCCGATGCTATCCTTTGCGACAGAAATCAAGAGATATTTCTTACCGATCTTTACAATCTGCAGCATCTTACCGGGGGCAATCTTATATGTATCGATCACTGTAAAATTACTGTTCTTTAATTGCCCCAGATTCATCTTCCCGATGAATTTCGAAGTATAATAGGCTGCAAACAATATAACAGCCAATAGTAAACATAAGCCAAGCAGCTGCACAAGATTGTTCGTGGTAGAAAGCTTCTCCGGTGCTGCCTCTGCTACCTGCTCATTTACACCCTTTAAGATTTCTTCTTCTCTTGTACTCAGCAATAAAACAAAAGCTTTCATTTACATTCTCCGTTATAAGCCAGTCAAATAAACTCGGCTCATTCTATTTAGCCGACTGCTTTCTTAACTGCTTCCAAAACTCTGTCTGCCTGGAAGGGCTTCACGATAAAATCCTTCGCACCGGACTGAATGGACTCAATAACCATGGCCTGCTGTCCCATTGCAGAGCACATAATGACATTTGCACCGGGGTCCATTGTTTTTATCTTCTTTAATGCCTGTATCCCATCCATCTCCGGCATCGTAATATCCATCATTACTAAATCAGGTTTAGTCTCTGAATATTTATCGATTGCCTTCAAACCGTTCTCTGCTTCACCTGCGATGTTATAACCGTTTTTAATCAGAATATCCTTGATCATCATTCTCATAAATGCTGCATCATCACAGATTAAAATACTTTTCGCCATTATAATTCTCCTATCTTGTATGTTATTGATTATATGATTAATGAAAATAGTCTTTTTGTTATTGTTTTATTATCTCTGTCACTCTGATGCCAAACGCTTCTTCCATAACTACAACCTCTCCCTTGGCAACAAATTTTCCGTTGACCAGTACGTCGATCGGCTCTCCTGCCAGGCGATTCAGTTCTATAATCGTTCCCGGCGCAAAATCAAGGATTTCTTTGATGGATTTACTGGTCCGACCAAGTTCAACAGTCACCTCCAGTGGAACATCCATCAGTAAATCTATATTCTCCGGTTGTACTACTCCTGCCGGAATTGGTGTGAACGGGGCAAATTGCGCTGTCTGTACATTCACATCCTGTACCGGAGGCATCATATAAGGCATCGCTGTCGGCATACCTTGATTCAACATATAGGGGGGATAGCCCATCGGCTGCTGCATCACGGGAACAGGACCCGGTTGCGGATTCCCTATCGGCATACGTGCCGGCTGTGGCGTCGGCTGCGGAGCTCTCTCCTTCACCGGCGGTGAAGTCGGTACATCCGTCTCCATAGCTGATGCCTGAATAAATTGTTGGTACAGATCTCTGGCAAAATCGAAGGGATACAACTGCATCAGAACACTGTCCACAAGATTACCGATTTCCATATGGAACGATACTCTTACAAAGGAGGTTTTTAGAAACTCAGCGATATCTTCTGCGCTGATATTCTCATAAAGATCCACGATGGTAGCTGATGGAGGGCTGATATTTACTCTCTTTTCCAACATGGAGGAAATTGAAGTGGCAGCAGAACCCATCATTTGGTTCATCGCTTCGCTGATCGCACTTAAATGCAAATCCGACAGCTCACCCTCCGTATTCGTTCCATCACCGCCCATCATCAGGTCCGTGATGATCTTAACATCCTTTTCCCTTAGAATTAATATGTTATTACCATCCAATCCGTCCGCATAATAGATCTGGATAAATACACAAGGCTTATCATAGCTGTTGACGATATCCTTCCAGGTGGCATATTCTACGATCGGTGTTGTGATGTTTACTCTTTGGTTAACTAAGGAAAACAGAGTGGTAGCTGCCGTACCCATACTTATATTTGATATCTCACCGATTGCATCTTTCTCTTCATCCGTCAGCTTCTGGCTCTCATCCACACTATCAGTGTCTAAACCATTCAGCAGAGCATTTATCTCTTCCTGAGATAACATCCCATCCATAGTCCTGTTACTCCTCTCCTCTTATAATAGATGATATCTTTACCGCATAGGCACCTGAGGAAGCACCGGGGAGTGCGGTGAATTTATTAATATTACCGACAAATACGGTCAGTTCGTCATCAACCTTTGAATTCAACTTGATAATGTCCCCTCTCTGCATATTCATGAAGTCATTGACTGAGATCGTACTCTTGCCCAAAACTGCACGGAGAGGAACTCTAGCCTTGGCTATCGCAATCTCGATGATATCCTGATAGGATTTATCATCACTGAGCTGCATGGTGGAATACCAGTATTTTGTATTCAGCTTATCGATTACCTTCTCCAGGCATACATAGGGAAGGCATATATTCATCATTCCCTCGATGTTACCAATCTTGATGTTCATCGTAACAATCGAAATCATCTCACTTGGAGAAATAATCTGTGCAAATTGTGAATTTGTTTCAATCCTCATGAGTCTGGGACTGAGCTGTATTACATTGGCCCAAGGCTCCTGTAAAAGATTGGTGCATACCGTAAAAATACGTTCAATGATTGTTAATTCTATCTCAGAAAAATCCCTGATCTTCTCCAGTGGATAGCCTCCGCCTCCCAGCATTCGGTCTACAATTGCGTAGCCCAGATTATCTGCCAGTTCTATAATGATACTACCTTCTAAAGGCGAGAAATCTATGATACCGAGCAGCACCGGATTGGATAGGGCATTCGTAAATTCGGAATAAGTTACTGCTTCGGAATTAATTACCTCCACCTGAACATTCTTTCTCAGATATGCCGGAAGATTTGTAGAAAGTAATCTGGCATAGTGTTCGAATATAATATTCAGCGTCCTTAAATGTTCTTTTGAGAACTTGGAAGGTCTGGCGAAGTCGTAATTCTTGATCTGTTTCTCATTCGTCTGTTTAAACTCATCCGCATCAAGCTCGCCGCTGCTTATCGCTGCAAGTAGGTTGTCTATCTCATTTTGGGATAAGACGTCGCCCATAATCACACCCCTCCCATTATGCCGCTTAGCGGCAGCTTATGTATCTTCTTCATACTTACTATTCCCATAATAACATAAAATCCGTAGAAAATCACCATATTTCTTAGTCATAGAGTAAATTTCCAAAGGATACGTTTATTATGAAATCTGACTTAAACAAATCCTGGATTCTTGAAAGTACTCTTTCTTTGATCAGACTCTTATTTTCATCTACATTATCGATGGTATAAGCAGAGAATTCATCCGTAAAGATTTCCTTGATTTCGTTCTCTTTATCAGCGATATATTGGTTCAGCTCCGCATAATCCTTATGCTTTTTATTGATCGATAAGGATGCATAGACGATAGCATAATGCTTCTTATCATCACTTTCCTTCAGACGGATCGTCAGCTTGTCTTCAATTTGGTAAGTCTCAATGTCGGATACAGCAATCTCTTCCTTAGCGCCTTCCGGTGATTCCAGCTCCAGATCTATGATCTGTGCAACCTTGCTGACCAGGTTGTTCGTTTTGTTGGAAGTCGGCACAATTACAAAAATAATGATTGCTGACAGGACAATATTGATCAAAGCCATGGCCATGATGATCACTGTTAATATGTTTTTCTTCATACAAGTTCTCTCCTCATTCTCATTTATCTGCTGCTCAGCTCATTGTATATCTTTATTTCGATTCTCCGGTTCTTTGCCCGTCCCTCCGGTGTATCATTGCTGGCAACCGGTTCATATTCCCCTCTTCCGGAATACTTCACCTTTGACGGATCCAGCTTCTCATTCTCTATTAGAAATTCGGCTGCATTCAGTGCCCTGGCAGAGGAAAGCCAGTTATTGTCCTTAAAGGCTTCACTATAGATCGGAACATTATCGGTATGTCCTACGATTTCGATAATATAACCGTCGAATTTACCAAGCAGATCTCCTAGCTTTGACAAAATAGGTTTTGCATTTTCCAAGATATCTGCTTTTCCGGATTCATATAGAATGGAACCCTTCATGGAAAGCTGAACATACTGGAATTCAGGGTCAATGCTGAGTTCTACATAATCTCCCAGGTTAAACTGGTCCGTCAGATCTGAAATCTGATCATACATCGACCCGGAGAGCTTCTCCATCTCCTGTGCCAGCATTTCTTTCGCTTCTTCAACCTCTTCTTTATTCTGTTTATCAATTATAATCTCTCCACCGCTTGAGTTGGGATCTTCTTCTGTTATGTCTTCCCCGTCTTGTTCGGTTTTCTCACCCATGTTTGAGTAGAATTCATCCAGATTATTCAATTGGGTCATACCTGAGGAGATCAGGACTCCATCCCCTATGGAAGAGCCACCACCTTCAAATATCCCGATCGAATTGGCTAAGGAGATTGAAATCTTCTCAAATTTTTCATTATCAATGTTTGACATGGCAAACAGCAAAACGAAGAAGCATAGCAGAAGATTCATTAGATCCGCAAAGGTATTCAGCCAGGGGGCATTTCCTCCCGAGGGCGCTTCCTTCTTCTTTCTAGCCAACCTTCTCACCGCCTTCTTCCTTCATGGCTTCCCTACGTGCCGGTGACAGGAAGGATTTCAGTTTTTCTTCGATGACTCTGGGGTTTTCTCCGGCCTGAATAGAGAGAAGGCCTTCCACCATAAGTTCCTTTATCATGATTTCACTAGAGTTACTTGCTTTCAGTTTAGTTGAGATCGGGATACAGATCCAGTTAGCCAGCATGGCTCCATAGAATGTTGTAACAAGTGCTACGGACATATTCGGTCCGATCGTACTGACATCCGACAGCTGCTGCAGCATGTTGATCAGACCGATCAGGGTTCCGATCATACCCCAGGCAGGACCCATAGCTCCGAGTGAATCCCAGAAGCCTGTAACACTGGAGTGTCTGTCCTCGATACAGTTTAACTCGGTCTCCAGGATATTTCGCACGAGTTCAGGATCCGTACCGTCTACGATCAACAGAACACCCTTTTTTAGAAATTCATCATCGATGCTGTTTGCAGCCTCCTCCAGTGCGAGCAGACCTTCCTTTCTGGCCACATTGGAAAGACCGATAATAGACTTAATGGTTTCCTCCTCATTGGTGGGCTGAAGCTTTAAAATCAAGCCAATGCTCTTCAGGTTGTTGATATATCCCTTTACGCTTGGTGCCATTGTCATCATACACATCAAAGCACCACCAAAGGTAATGAAAATCGACGGCACATCATAGAAATTCAACAATACGGTAAGACCGGACTGCCCTACAGTTATACCGTAAACAACAATTACCAGACAACCCACCAAACCCAAAATGGACGCTATATCCAAGACTGTCACCTTCCATCCTTGAAATTTTATCTAAATCTCCTATAATTCTCTAGAAAATATTTCTTTTTTGTATAATATTACAAGATTTTTAATCTCTTGTCTACTTTCTTTTACAATTAACTTATTTCCATTTGTCAATGTAATGACGGTATCCGGTGACTCCTCCACCCGTTCAATCATCTCCGCATTGATTGTCAGCATCTTCCCATTCAATCTGGTAACTTCTATCATGGCTTCTCCCCTTTCTCCTGAACGAGAAAACAGGGTGGCAGTATTAAGCTGCCACCCCATCAAATATAACTGTTTCAAAAACGTCTGTGCAGCTGACGGATTTGAATATTTAATTATTCATACATCAGCCCTAGGTTATCTCTTTAAATTGATCAATTCTTCCAACAGGGTGTCAGATGTTGTTATAATTCTGGAGTTAGCCTGGAAACCTCTCTGTGTCGTAATCATATCCGTAAACTGCTGGGATAGGTCTACATTGGACATCTCTAAAACACCCGTTGTAAGACTGCCGCCTCCCTGCGTAGGATCCTGTCCGATACCGTCAAAGTCTCCTGAGTTCTGTGTTGCAGCAAACATACTGTTACCCACTGCTTCCAAGCCTGCCGGGTTGGAGAAGGTTGCGACTGCAATCTGTCCAAGTAATTTGCTGTCGCCATTATCATACTTACCGTAAATCTTACCGGAGGCATCAATGCTGACACCGGTCATATTACCTACCTGCTTACCTGCACCGATACCTGCCAGGTTACCCTTGGTTGCTTCTAAGGAAGAGGAACCGCTGGAGGAATACATGGTAAGGCTGGAAAAATCCACATCTATTGCCTGGAATGGATTTGGAGTTGCATCAATGGTAAAGCTGATGCTTTTTGCTGGTGTAGTGCCGTCACCAACGCTGACAAAGGCACCTGTAGATCCGTTGAAGGTGATTAAGTTTGGTTCCGAAGGAGTGATGGTTACTTCACCGGTATCAGGGTCCACAGTAACCTGAGCTTCATCTTCACCAAAATTAAACCTTGTTATGGAGGAAGGCTCGTAGGTTACATTGCCATCCTCGTCCACATTCTTAATTCTGAAGATGGATTCACCATCCTCATCCTTGATGTCCGAGACAACAACACTGTAAACATTCGTTGCATCTTCGGACTGCTTAATATTTAAATCCGCGGTATAGCTATGACCCATATTATCGAAGAAGGTGATATTCACCATTTTACCGGTAGCGCTGGTCAGCTGTGTATCCTTACTGTCGATATTTCCTGACAGGTATACAGCTGATGTAGCTTCCGGTTTGGCATACAGGTTGTCCGGAGACATTATACTTAAGGGGGATACCGCATCCGCTATGGTTTTTGTCGGATCGTTGGGGTCTACCTGCCATCCCATGACGGAAGCTCCGGAAGCCGTACACAACGTTCCGTAGGAATCCACAAAAAAGGAACCTGCCTTTGTAAAGTAATTCGTACCGCCGCTATTTACGATAAAGAAGCCTTCACCTTCAATCATAACATCAAAAGGATTATCGGTTCTCTGGGATGCTCCCGACGCAGTAATCTGTGCTGTAACAGATGCCACATTGGAGCCAAGACCGATCTGCATTGCATTACGTCCGGTCGTTCCGGTTGCCGCATTAGGCCCGGATGCTTTCTGGGTTGTCTGATAAAATACATCGGAAAAAGTTACTGTACTTGATTTGAATCCGATGGTATTCACATTTGAAATGTTATTACCTATTACGTCCATCTTTGTCTGGTGTACCTTTAAACCGGAAACACCAGAGAATAATGATCTCATCATAATGATTGACCTCCTATATGTGCCTCGTAATCTCCTGTATCCAATCTGTCAGTCATGGATACCTTAGCCCCCAAAAGGTCCGGCTGTTATACGATTACTGCACCATCAATATTGGTAAACACCTTTTCTTCTCCATCGTTCACCGCAGTTACTACCGTGTTGTTCTTAATGTTGACGATGAAGGCCATATTGTCTACCATAACCAGTGATTCTTGAATTCCTTTTTTACCTGCCAGTATAGCCCCGTTTTCAAGCCGTTTGAACTGATCGTCGGTAAGATCGATGTTTCTGCTTGCCAAACGTTCATTCGCATGCTTGGAGAATTTCAGCTCTGCGGTCTGTTCAGCTTGTTTCTCCCGTAATATTTCACTGAAGGGGGTTCCCGGTATCTGTTTCGCTGCTGCAGCCGTGCCCTTATTGGCGTTCAGCCGCTCCGTCATCTGTTCTATGGAGGGAAATTGGTTAATGGGAATACTCATACTGTTTTCTCCTCCTCTACTTTTTTCTCTTCCTCTGTGCCTGTCGTTGTTTCGGTATCGGTAGTTGTCTCTGTCACCGTGGAATTTTTCACAGTTAATGTAATCTTATCCTTGACGGTTGTGTACAGAGGATCATTGAAGACTACCGTTAATTTATAAGTCCCATTTTTAAGACCTGCCAGAGCTTCCTTCTTAATGATAGCTTTACCATCCTTAATGCTGACCATGGTGTTATCAAGAAGCGTTTCGCCTACCTTTACTGCTACATCATCTGCTATGGTTTCCCCTTCTCCGACTCTGACCGCAAAGGTTTGATCCTTAGCATCCGCAAAATCAAAGGTAAGTTCCGCTTTCTGAAGAATTCCGGGGAGTCCCTGTTCCAGGATATAGGTACTGTCAATGACACTGTCCAGCTGATCGACCGGGTATAGCTGACCATTGATCGACATCTGCGCTTTTCCGCCTGACATATTCACGAAGTCCACCCTACCACTAATATAGTTTATATTCCCTGTCGAGTTCTCTGTCTTTACAATGACATCCTTACCCACTAAACCGAAGGCTTGGGAATTTGTAGAGATGGTGCTGATATTTTGCATCTGTTCCAGCTGCGAGAAGGTGGCAAGCTGTGCTATGTATTCCGTATCCGTATTCGGATTTAGGGGATCCTGATACTTCATCTGTGTTGTCAGAAGCTGCAGGAATGCATCCTTGCCAAGCTCGTTATTGGGACCCTTGTCTACTGCGTTTTTCTTTGATTGATTAATCACGCCGTCTGTTACGGTCTGTATCAAATCGCTCATAGTTTCCTCCTTTCTCCTATATTCCGTATGATTATGCCGTCATATCAATATTCGATCCTCTTAACCCTGTGACGTCTGCAGTAACTCCTTCTACCTCCGGCTGCTCGCCCGATTGAAGTGCTTCCTCCAGAGTAATCTTATGTCCTTGATTCTTGCTCTGTCCTGTACCCTGCTCTTCCTCACCCGAGCTCCTGCTCTGTCCAAAGGAGTAACCGGTAACTGTAACCTCAATTGCCTCGACCTTTATGCCCTGGGAATTCAGTGTGTCCTTTAAGGTTTGAAGCTGACTCTCAATTGCTTCTCTTGCAAGCTCGTTCTCTACCTTGAACATAGCTGTCATCGAACCATCCTTGGAAACCACGGTTAGATTAACCTTACCCAGATGCTCCGGATTAAGAACCATCTCCATCGAGGTCTGATCCGGTTTCATCACTACCCTGACCCGTTCCAGAATTTGACCTGCAATCTCCTTTAGCTCGATCATCCTTGAATCCATCATTGGCTCAGCATCCACTTCCTGTACAGTCTTTGTTAGGTTATCAACGAAGGTCTCGTACCTGCTTGCTGCTTCCCGGTCAAAGACTTCGCTACGTTCTTGATCCGATGCTGTTTGCTTCCCCCCGGTTTCATTTCCTGACTCCTTCAGGAGCTCTGCTTCAGGTCTATGGCTGACATTTACTGCGGCCTCATTCCTATCGCTCACTGCCGAAAGCTCATCCCTAACCGACTTGTGCTGTTCTTGAACTCCGGTTTTCTCCACCTCATCAGTTTGCAGATATTTCTCCTGTTCAACCCTCTCCATCAGCTTTTCCAGTGCACTCTTCAGTTGATCGGGCGTCAGCTCAGGACCTGCATCCTTAAGAATTGTCTCCACCTGTTTTAGTAGCTGATCGAATTCTGCTTTCAGATTGCCATCAGTCAGAAAATCCATGATATCCGTGCTGCCATTGTTTGCCATGACAAGCTTCTGTAAGTATTCCGGATTCGCCAGATCAGATAAATCAAGTCCCTGCTCCTTTAGCATTGCCGTTAGTTCCTCCGGTTTCAACTGAAGCAGTTCAGCTACTGCTTGCTGAATGGATTGCAGCAGGCTTAACAGCTGCGCTTCAAGCTCATCATTACCGGGGTTCAGAGCTCCGTCTTCTGCCGTATTCTCCTGCGTACCCTCGCTTGCCTGTGAGCCCGTCGCTTTCTCCGATGTTGCTTTCAACTGGTCTGATTCTGTGGGGGCTTTCTGAGACGCTTCTTCCTTCTTGACTGTCTTGTCCTGCTCCGAGTCAGCTGATTCTTCGTCGATCTTGTTACGTTCGCCTTCCCCGTAAGCCTTATTACTCTTAGCCACTCCGGTATCCTTCAGATTATCCCTGGTCTGAACAGCCTTTGACTTGGTCTGTGTGTCTGTGCTGTCCGAATTCATCATATTTCTGTCCATGAAAATCTCAAAGCCGCTATTGTTTGGTTTCGCCCTAGAGGTTGATGTGCCAGCCGTGGTCCGGGACAAGTTCGCAGTCTGCGTCATAACGCTCTGCGTCATCATTGATTTGTTTTCCTCCTTTCAATTAAAATATGTATTACAACGGGGGATTACCCCGAAGTAACCGGTGTTAATCTTCTGCTAGTTTTTCGGCATCCATGTCTAGCATCTTCTTTGTAATCTTGGCAGCAACTACTTCATCCATCTCTGCCAGAATTGCAGCACTTTCCTTCGGCCTCATCGCCAGGAGCATCTGTGCTACCGATTCCACATCCGCCGTCATAGTCTCCATGATCGCGGCTGCTGCTTCCGGATCCATGTTCTTATAGATATTGGCTTTCTCCAGTATCGCATCCGAGTATTGCAGCTGTTCTATCACCTGCCTGTAAATCAGCTCAGCATTGGCAGGATTGATTTCTTCATAATATTTCTTATATTCTTCGATATCCGGAGCGGCTTCAGCAAATACCACCTCTTTATCAAACTCCTTCTGTCTCTCCTCAAATGCCTTCTGGTTTTCTTCAAACGCCTTCAGACGGTCAATTTCTGCCTGAAGCTCCTCTATTGATTTCCCTTCCTCAGCAGTGCCCTGGTTCATTTCAGCGATCTGAAGCTCCAGTTCCTTTATCTTAGCCACTGCCACAGGCAAGGAGTTGTATGCATAATCATTCTCCTCTGCCAGCTGTTCATCCGATACATCCGGCAAAATCATATTTATCAAGGGTACATCCTTCAGAATCGGTCGCAAGACGCCGG
The DNA here is from genome assembly GCA_023436765.1 of Bacillota bacterium. Classification (GTDB taxonomy): domain Bacteria; phylum Bacillota; class Clostridia; order Lachnospirales; family Lachnospiraceae; genus Mobilitalea. Next base: position 2,203 of record JAEZHX010000176.1, on the reverse strand, counting down.
AGCCAAAACCACCGACATCCAGTTTGATCAATATTCCGAAGACGGCAAACCATATGACGGCAATCAGCAGGGCTATGAGGATGGTCAGCACCTTATTTCCTTCTTTTTTCTCTTTGTCCCCAGCCTTTTCCTTTGCCATTATCTGTCCTCCTCACTCTGCTCAGGATTACTGTATTGAAAGCTGTTCAGCTCATCCACTTCTTTTCTTTCTTCTGCTTCAAACTCCAATAAATAACTCTGCCAGGCCTTTTCTTTGAGCTTTTCCTGTGTCTTTCGTTCAACCATGGCATTGTTCAGCCTGATTCTGGCTACTTCAAGCCTCTGCTCGGCATTATTCACTACGGTCATCTGCTGCTTGATTTTCTGCTCCATGACCTCGACAGCTTCCGCGGTGTGGCGAATTTTTACCAGATCCAATCTTGCCGTTCTGAGTGTCCGTTCCTCCTGTACATAGGAGGCCTTCTTAAGCTTAAGCTCCTGTAGTCTTTCTTGCTCATTCGTCAGGCGGAGTCTTGCACTGCCGTAAGCAATCTTCGCCTGCTCCTCCAGCTTCAGCTTCACCTGAAGCAGGCTTTCCATCTGATAGCGAAATTTTTTCATGCTTAGCTAAAGATCTCCTTTAACATCTGAATCTCCTGATCAAAGCTATGTTTTTCGTATACCTCCTGCTGAAGGAAAGAATTTACCAGCTTGATTTTCGAGATTGCATAATCGATATCCTGATTGGAGCCGTTCTTATAGGCTCCGATATTGATCAAGTCCTCTGCATCCTGATATGTTGCCAGTACATTCTTTAGCTTACCGGCAGCCATCTTATGCTCTTGGGTTACAATGGAGCTCATGACACGGGATATGCTTTGAAGGATATCAATGGCAGGATAATGATTCTTATGTCCCAACTTTCTGGATAGCATGATATGTCCGTCCAGAATGCTTCTTGCCGTATCGGTAATCGGCTCATTGAAATCGTCACCATCCACCAGGACAGTATATAACCCGGTAATAGAACCCTTATCCGATCTTCCGGCACGTTCTAAAAGCTTTGGCATCTCGGAATATACGCTTGGCGGATATCCTCTGGATACAGGAGGTTCTCCGGAAGCCAGTCCGATTTCTCTCTGGGCCATGGAAAAACGGGTCAGGGAGTCCATCATCAGTAGAACATCCTTCCCCTGGTCCCTAAAGTATTCTGCAATGGCAGTAGCTGTCTTAGCCGCCTTCTTACGGATCAGAGCGGGTTTATCAGAGGTCGCGATCACAACAACCGAACGCTTCATACCCTCTTCCCCTAAATCCCGTTCAATAAATTCCCTTACCTCTCTGCCACGCTCTCCAATCAGAGCTATGACATTGATATCTGCCCTTGTATTACGCGCAAACATCCCAAGAAGGGTGCTCTTGCCTACTCCGCTTCCCGCAAAGATGCCTATTCTCTGTCCCTTGCCTACGGTCAGCATGGAATCGACCGCTTTCACCCCAAGTGGTAACACTTCATCTATGATTTTTCTTGTCATCGGATCCGGCGGTGCCGCTTCCGAAGGATAATATCGATTACTCTGAAATGAAGATCCGTCCATGGGATATCCCAGGCCATCCAGGGTCTTTCCCAACAGCTCTTCGCCAACCGGAACCTTAAAGGAATCTCCTGAATTCTCCACCAGGCTGCCGATTCCGACACCGGTCATATCATCGTAGGGCATCAATAACACCCGGTTCTCGCGAAACCCAACTACCTCTGCGATTTTCTTCGTCCTCAGGTTATCACCGGTTATATAACATACATCATTTAAATTTGAAGTCGGCCCGGTCGCCTCAATGGTCAGTCCAACCATCTTACACACCCTGCCGATTTCTTTCACATAGCTCTTATCAAGTAACTGCCTGTACTTATCAAAATCGACCAACTCACCCAGCCCGCTTTCTAACAATCATCGTAAAACGTCAAGAATGGCGGAGAACGCTTGCGTTCTCCTAATGAATAGCCCGTTATTTGGGCTATACTATTGAATAAACCTGGTTTCAGGTTTATTCTATTGGATAAGGCTGTTTTTGCCTTATACATTGTTATCGGCATAATTCGTAAAAAACTATAGGGTTCCCAGAAGTTTCAGGTCAGAAATCAGATTTGTCAGTTGAACATCCAGGCTGCAATCAATGACCTTTAGTTCTGTTTCAATCAAACACTGATTCTTCATAAGACCCT
>JAEZHX010000026.1 GCA_023436765.1 Bacillota bacterium | reverse complement strand
CGGTTTATCTATGACTCCAGCAGGTTTTCTCTGCCTTTCCCATGATAAACCGAGGTTTATATTACTTTACTTCTTTATCAGCATACCTTTATAAATATACTATCTACGGATGATTTCATCCCGTCCGGGGCCGTTGGATACCAGAGTAATCGGTACTCCGATTTCCTTCTCGATGAACTCGATATAGTTTCTACAGTTTTCCGGTAGCTCTTTATAATTCCTGATGCCCCTGATTTCCTGCTTCCAGCCTGGCAGATATTCATATACCGGCTTTGCCTTCGCCAGCTTAACGGTTGTGGGGAAGTCCCTGGTAACAACACCATCGATCTCGTAGCCGACACAGATTGGAAGAACATCCAAATATCCCAGGACATCCAGAACTGTTAATGCCACCTCTGTTGCTCCCTGCATTCTGCAGCCATACCTTGTGGCAACAGCATCAAACCAGCCCATGCGCCTCGGCCTTCCGGTCGTTGCTCCGTATTCTCCTGCGTCTCCTCCTCTTCTTCTGAGTTCATTTGCTTCCTCACCGAAGATTTCGCTGACAAACTCACCGGCGCCTACAGCACTGGAATAAGCCTTAACCACAGTAACGATATCCTTGATCTCATAAGGAGGGATACCGGCTCCGATTGCACCATAGGCTGCTAAGGTCGAGGAGGAGGTAACCATCGGATAGATTCCGAAATCCGGATCCTTCAAAGCACCGAGCTGACCTTCCAGCAGGATGTTCCTTCCCTCTTTGATCGCTTCCTGAAGGAAGGCGGAAACATCACAAACATAGGGCTCTACCATCTTCCTGTAACTTAGCATCGTTTCAAACAGCTCGTCACAATTGATTGCCGGCTTATGATACAGATGCTCCAGAAGCACATTCTTATATTCGCAGACTCTGCTAATCTTCTCTCTTAAGACTTCCTCATCAAATAATTCAGAGACCTGAAAACCGATTTTTGCGTATTTATCTGAATAGAACGGTGCGATTCCAGACTTCGTGGAGCCAAAGGATTTGCCGCCCAGTCGTTCTTCTTCGTATTGATCAAATAGGATATGATAAGGCATCATAATCTGCGTACGATCCGAAACCTTAATATTTGGCATCGGCACACCACGGTCTACCAATGATTTGATTTCATTAAACAGGTAGGGAATATTCAGTGCCACTCCGTTACCGATGACGCAGGTAGTATGCTTGTAGAATACTCCTGACGGTAACAGATGGAGTGCAAACTTACCATAATCATTAATAATCGTATGGCCTGCATTGCTACCTCCTTGAAAACGAACGATAATATCCGCTTCCTTACCTAACATATCGGTGATTTTACCTTTTCCTTCATCACCCCAGTTTGCACCAACGATGGCTTTAACCATAGTATCATCCTCCTTGAAACCGCAGACGAGCTTTAGCCCGCCGCAAATATGATCCAAATCCTTTCTAAGCATAATCGAAAATTATATATAAGTAAAATCAATATTGATTATGAGCTGTATAATTTAATCTTATGCCTAAAATAGTCTGGGCCTATCTTTACAACCCTATGATTAGAGTGGTATAATTTTGAAAATCTATACATGGGTAAAATATGGAATTTACGAATTTATTAATAGGAGAAGGATTACAATGAGAATTGAGCATATCGCCATCTATACCGAAGAGCTGGAACGCATGAGACAATTCTATATCACTTATTTTAAGGCAATGAGCAATGAGGGTTATCGCAATGAGAAGACCGGATTTCGATCCTACTTTCTAACCTTTGAGGATGGGGCCAGGCTGGAGCTGATGACCAGACCGGAGTTGCTTAGGAAGGATGCCCCGGGGACAGGCTATATTGCAGGCTATTCTCACCTGGCGTTCAGTTTGGGAAGCCGTGACCTCGTGAACTCACTGACAGACAGATTGGAGCAGGATGGGTATTCCGTAGTGAGCAGACCCAGAGTGACTGGGGATGGTTACTACGAAAGCGGCATCCTGGATCCGGATGGGAACTATATAGAAATTACGGAATAAATTACATAACTAGAACATCCTCGGCAGGCTTCCGCCCTCTGACAGCCTGCTTTTGATATTCTCTGCTGCCATACGGACAAATTCCTTCGATCTCTGAAAGCTGATCGTTACCGGGTCCTGAAGCTCGTACTCCTCGTAGAAGAACCGGTTGATTACCCAGCTGCGGCTGTCACTCACCTCAGCCTCGCTGAGCATGGGTTCGACTGCAAAGGGTTCCACCTTCTCCAGCTGATACTTGATCTCCTCCATCTCCTGATCATGGTAGAGCAGAAGAAAATCGTTACGGTTCATATCAGTAATGACTCTTTGGAAAAATTCCTTGTCGGACTGTGCTATCCCCAGCTTCTCCATGCTTAACACGAATTCCTGCCGCAGGGTCAGTAGGTACAGCTCATCGGTCAGCAGGTGAACCACATAGCCCCGGTGCACATCCAGCAGCCCATCCTCCCCGTCTCTGTGCTTCAGGATATACTCAGCAACTCTCTGACGGAACAGGCTCAGATAGGGCTCATTGATAAAATCCTTATCCGGGATATCGTCTCTTAAATGGGTATGCTTCTTGTCAGACCTGACATAGTTTACCCTGGCATGGACAGCATCCGGAGCAATTGCTCCGGCATAATACTGTCCCAAATTCTTTATCGTACCCTCAGGTAACAGCTTATGTAATTCTCTGGCTATAATCAAATGTGTTGCAAGTCCGGCCATAAACTCTCCATTCTGTC
>JAEZHX010000278.1 GCA_023436765.1 Bacillota bacterium | reverse complement strand
GTCACCCTTTGCCTCGCTTCCACGGTAGCCCAGGCGATATGGGGTGTGATGATCAGCTTCGTGCTGTCCTTAATATCAATCAAAGGATTACTTGCCACCATCGGTTCTACGGTCAGTACATCCAATCCTGCAGCAGCGATCCAATCCTCCTTCAGGGCTTGTGCCAGGGCATGTTCATTGATGATCGGTCCTCTTCCGAGGTTTAACAGAACCGCTGTCTTCTTCATGCTGCGCAGCTCCTCTTCCCCGATCAGGTCCCTGGTTGCCTCATTCAGAGGAGCATGGATTGATACCACATCCGATTCCTTTAATAAGTAGCTCAGCTCCGCCCTCTCATAATCCGGATTGGAATTCTTCCCGGAGGTGGAATAATAAATCACCTTACAGCCGAAGAGCTTTGCCACCTCTGCCACTCCCCTGCCGATCTCTCCGAGACCGATGATGCCCCAGGTCTTCCCGGCAAGCTCATGGAATTTGATATTAAAATGGCTGAAGATATCGGAACGGATATATTCACCGGATTTTACGAAATGATCATAATAGCTAAGCTTTTCATAGACATAAAAAAATAAAGCGAAGGTATGCTGCACGACGGACTGTGTGGAATACCCCTTTACATTGGTTACAGTTATCCCCCTGTTGTTCGTATAGGGAAAATCTACGATATTTGTGCCGGTACCGGTGATACAGATCAGCTTAAGCTGAGTCGCCTTCTCTAAGTTCTTCTCATTCATTGGAACCTTATTTACAATGATTACATCGGCATCACCGATTCTCTCTGCATCCTTCTCCGGATCGGAACAGGAGTATTTTATAATCTCACCCAGGGAATCGAAGGGTGTCAGGTCCACATCCTTCCCCAGTGTATCTGTTTCTAAGAAAACGATCTTCATAAATCACTTCCTCCTCTAATCAGGTCTAATGCCTGCTGATCTCTGCAAGTAAGTACTGCAATATAATACTGCTTCCTTATCGTATTGAAAAGGTGGCGGGAAACCCCAGCCACCTTGTTGGTTATCTTATTCTTTCGGGGAACCCGATCTTCTTCTGAACCTTACGCAGGGTCTTATTCGCATAGTAATCTGCTTTCTCAGCATTCTTCTTAATAATGCCGTCAATGTATGCCTTATCCTTACTCAGTTCGGCAAATCTGTCCTGAATCGGTTTCAGCATGCTGACCACTGCCTCTCCGACTGCCAGCTTGAAGTCACCGTATCCTACATTCGTAAATTCCTTCTCAATCTCCGCAGTGGTCTTGCCCGTAGCAACCCCGTAAATATCCATCAGGTTACTGATCCCCGGCTTCTCTTCTGCATATCGGATCTCTGTTTCAGAATCGGTAACAGCTCTTTTGAACTTACGGATAATCGTATCCGGGTCGTCCATCAGATAGATGCTGGCGTTCACATTTTCATCCGACTTGGACATCTTCTTCTCCGGCTCCTGGAGGCTCATAATTCTAGCTCCCACCTTGCCGATATAGGGCTCCGGAATCGTAAATACATCACCATAGATGGAGTTGAAGCGCTCTGCGATATCCCTGGTAATCTCCAGGTGTTGCTTCTGATCCGAGCCAACCGGTACCACATCGGACTGAAACAGCAGGATATCTGCAGCCATCAGGACCGGATAGGTATAGAGACCGGAATTGATATTGTCTGAATGTTTTGCAGCTTTATCCTTGAACTGTGTCATACGGTTCAGTTCACCCATATAGGTGTAGCAATTTAGGATCCAGCTGAGCTCTGCATGGGCTGATACATGGGATTGGTAATAGATGCAGTTCTTCTCCGGATTAAGTCCGGCTGCAATGTAAAGCGTCAGAAGATCCCTTGCTTTCTTGCGAAGCTCGGCAGGGTTCTGCCTTATTGTTATGGAATGCATATCAACTACGCAATAAAAACATTCAAATTCATCATATAATTCTACCCAGTTTTTCAAAGCTCCCAGATAATTTCCCAGATGAAGAGTTCCGGTTGCCTGCATACCGCTGAATAATGATTTCTTTCCATCTAACATATTGTCACACCCATTTCTTCATTTTGTAGTAATATCAAATCAAATGTCATCCATTTCTTACAATATATAGACTAAACAGGGAAATGTCAATGCATCCCGCAATTTTATCCGAACTTTTTGGTTAGCTCACTGAAGGAATCTATCACATAATCAAAATCTTTTACTTCACCAAAACCATAGCGTGCATAGACGAACGGAACTCCTGCTTCCCTAGAAGCATTAGCATCCCCCAAGGTATCCCCGACATATACAGGGTTTTTAAGGCTATGTCTGTCTGCAATCAGCCTGATATTATCCGCCTTCATAAGACCGGTGCTTCCATGACATTCAAAGTCCATGAAATATTGTTCCAGGTGGGGATAGGCCTTGAAAAAGCATTGGATATATCCGTCCTGGCAGTTACTGACGATATAAAGCTTGTATTTTTTAGATAATTCCTTCAAAGTCTCCTCAAGTCCCTCATACAGAAAAGCCCCGTGTTCTGCCAGGTAGATCTCCTCATAATCGCAGCACTCCATGATTGCCTTTCTAGCCTGCTCCTCCGGTATACTTTGAAACAGCTTCACACCGATAACATCCAGCGGAAGACCAAATAGTCCCTTTAGTTTCTCAACAGTAACCGTATCAGTAATTTCCGGATAACGCTCCTTAACCACTTTATTATAAGCAATCGCTACCTCGGGTGTGGAGTCCCACAGGGTTCCGTCCATATCAAATATAATACTGTCAATCATTCTTCTTTATCCTTTTCTAATCATTTTTAGTCGTGCCCTAGATATGCAAAAAAATATCCGGTAAGCCCAGTCCTTCTCAGGAGGCTTCCCAGATATATCATGCCCAATTCTAACCGAATTGTCAACTTATTTATAGCGTCGGTCTTCAGCTATTACTCCGTCACAGAGCCTAATGACACGGTCCGCATAATTTATTACATCGTGATTATTAGATACAATGATCAGAGTTGTCTTGTCACGGTAGGATTGATCCATGAATAAATCAATCATTTCCCTGATCGAGAAATCACTTAATCCCCTGGTCGGATCATCTGCCAGCAGTAGCTTCGGCTTATACAGGAGTGTACGTGCTATTGCTGCGAGGCGTCTTTGACTTTCAGGAAGATATTTTCCGAGAAGCCTCAGAGAAGCTGTGAGACTAAGTCGCTCTGTAATCTCTTCATAATAGGATACAGCGTATTTCACATGGCAGAATAGGGACGGTAAGAACAGGTTCTCCTCCACAGTCAAATCAGGTAGAATATCCTGATTCTGAAAGATACAGCCGACCTCCTGCCTTCGAAACAGCGCCAGCTCGTCATCAGTAAGAGTGGCATAATCGATACCGTTCAGATACACATTTCCCTCCGTAGGTCGGTCATACCCTCCGATTAGATGCAATAGGGAACTTTTTCCCGATCCCTTAGATCCGGTTATTACGACACATTCCCCGCTATAGATCGTTAAATTACAGCAGCTCAGAGCAGTGATATTCTTATGATTTCCCTGATATTGCTTCACCAGATTTTCCAGTCTGATATCCGACATCGAATTCACTTTTCCTTCCTATTACAGTTACAATCGTTTTCTAGTTGTCCTGCGATAGTAGTGCAGCAGTAGTTTTCCCGATGACCTTCTGATAGAACTTGATTCCCATGAAAACTATGGATACGAATACTACAGACACCAGAGCCAGTACACCTTTGGTTTCAACCTCTATCATAAATTGAAAATTTGTGCTTATAATGACCAGGTCCAGTATGAGCAAAGAGAGAAATCCTCCTGCCAGTAATCCGAAGACCAGCGTAATCAATCCGGAGGTTGCTGTCTGTATAAGTACCATATGTATGATATCCTTCCTGGTAGCACCAAGAGACAACATAATCCCATACTCAGGCATTCCGGACTCCATGCTCCTCCATAGGAAGATTAACAGTCCAAGAAAGCTGATGCATAATAATATAATCTGGAAGCTGCCAAGATAATGATCAAAGTATTCACCGGGAGGAAGTATACTGATAAATCTCTTAATCATCGGTAACAGTGTAACCATAAGAATACATAAAGAGAATAAAGCGGATGCACATAAATTCTTCGTACCACTCCTGCGAAGTATTAACCTCAGATATGCCGGAAGTAGCCTCATCTGTTATCACCTTCTCAATCATAATTTATCTTCTACATGTCCCATCAACAGTTCTTCATGAAGATATGCACCGCAAACATCTCATTCTCTGCAACAAAGTTGATTGCTCCGCGGTACTTTTCCACCCTTTGCTTCATATGATCTGTTCCATAGCCATGCTGCGTACTATCCGGTTTTGTTGTCATGGGTTTTCCCTCCGGCATCTGAATTCCTCCCGGCATCGGATTACGGATATCGATATAAAGATCATTTTTAAAGCTGTTGATTCTGATATCAATGGTATACTTCCATCCCGGTTGCATCTTAAGTTTTCGGATTGCCTCCACAGCATTTGTAATGGCATTGGCAAATATAACACACAGGTCCGTGGAAGCGATGTAGAGATCGGAAGGAAATCTGCCTTCTGTCCGGACGATGATACCCTCGGAGCTGAACCGACTTACTGCATCATTGATAACCGCATTTACCATATCATCCCCACAATCCAGCAGTTCTACGACCTGGTTCGTCTCCTCGACCAGCTGATTTAGGTATTCTCCAAGCTCCTTCTCCTTTCCCATCTGATATAGCCCCTTCAGGCACGCCAGATGGTTCTTCATCTCATGTCGGATTTTGCTTATCTCCCTCTGTTTCTCACCGGCCAGGTTATAATAATTCTGCTGAGTATCAATGATGTTCTGGTTGATCTGTGACAGCATCCCGTAACTATTTCTGGGTTCCCTCAGGAATACCAGGAACAGGCAAATAGTGAAATAAGTGATACTAGCCAAGATGGTAACCGCCAGCATCAAGGCGGAAACCTTGTACATGTGATCTCTGTTTTCGATTGCCATAAGGCATGTAACAAGAATGATTCCGGTTCCCGCTCCTGCAAAGAGCATTGCATAGATTCGTTTGGAGATTGCTATGGTATGACTCTTCTTAAAATAATATCTCTTGATGAGGGTAATAACGCCAAAGGTCAGGATATTCAAACAGTATACACCCATCCCAATCCATTCGCGCTCCATAATCTCATCGAAGGAGATATCCAGAATCAGCGAGATCACTCCACTTACACAGGCATCCAGGAAAAGAACGCTGATATATACCAATAAGGATGTAAAGATTCTTTTCAGAATCGTACCCTCAAAGATGGCACTGATCGTGAACAGAACCATAAGTGCATTATGATAAGGCTGCAGCTCCCGGGATTTATCGAGAAGCCCATGTAACAGAATGGCGGCTGCCATTCCTGCGATGGTTATGATGTAAAGTGACCTCTTCTTTTGAAACGGAATCCCTATGATCCCCCGGCATACCAAAGTCAGCTTGATTACATCAATAAAATAATAAATAATTATAACTGACATATTGCTTAACATGGAACCTCCCAAGCCTATTTTATAGGCTCTAGACTGTTTGGTAGGCTATGGCCTCATATCATCTATCATTTACTTTATCATAACAACATTGACAAAATTCGTCAAGTAATACATTTCCATCAATAGTAAAATTTTTCATAAATAATTTCTTGTCCACAAATGTTATCTGCCATGCTATAATAAATTAAGTCAAAAATCAGAAAGGTATGGTACCATATGAAGCAGATTACCAGCTTTACCATAGATCATATGCGTTTGCTCCCGGGCGTATATGTATCCAGGAAGGACAAAATAGGGAATGAGACCATTACTACCTTTGATCTTAGAATAACAAGACCGAATTTCGAACCGGTTATGTTAACCGGTGAGATTCATACCCTGGAGCACTTAGGGGCCACCTACTTAAGAAATCATAAGGATTATGCGGACAGAGTTGTGTATTTCGGACCCATGGGGTGTCGGACCGGGTTCTACCTGTTATTGGGTGGCGATTACCAGTCAAAGGATATTCTGCCCCTGATGATTGAGATGTTCGAGTTTATCCGTGACTTTAACGGAGATATTCCGGGAGCCACAGCCGAGAACTGCGGTAACTATTCCGATATGAACCTGGAGTTGGCTAAGTATTATGCGAAGCGCTATCTGGAGCAGGTTCTGTATCAGATTGATGATACTACCCTGAATTATCCCGTATAGCTGAAGTATGGTTTCATCTACTTCTGTTATGATACGTTAAAAATAATGAATCGGAAAGAGAATGGATTGCCCCTGCCAGCCTGAACTGGCCGGTATGGCAGTCCATTTTTCTCTGTACGAACTGCACACTCTCTCATGCATCATTATAGCTTCTATGAATATACTGTAATGAGTATATCGTATGGGGGAAAATATGGCAGATACTGACATTTTATACACAGCAGAAATTCTGAAGGCCGCATTGCCTTATGTCGATGTCAGGACTAAGACAACCATGGATCTACTCGTAAAGCTCTATGAGTTACAATATTGCTTCCGTAGATTACGGACGAATAGCTTGGTTTCCTGTGACTATGAGGAGCAGAAGGTTGATATGGAGTCAATGCTAAAAAGTATCAGACCAATTTGTAAGGATCCGGAAAAGGCTATGGTAGACCAGTTCCTAAATTTCTTTAATGCGAAGCGTATGTATGAAATGTATAATTCCTATATGTCAGCTATGAAGACAATGCAGGAGTTTGGTGGCTTTTCGTCGGGAGCAGATGGAGAAGCATCAGATAACTTTATGAATAATTTCTCCGGTTTTGACTTCTCTTCCATCTTCGGCAACAACTCCGGCAGCACCTCAGACTCTGAGAAAGCCTCCGATTCAGCTGCTGCTTCAGAATATCATGATAATGAAGATTTCTCAAATCAGCGAGACAGGGAAGGGCAACGCACTGATGATACCGAAGGTGGTCAGAATAATGGGGGAAACAATCAGATGTATGACATGCTGAAGAATATGATACCACCGGAACAGATGAGTACCTTCGATAACCTACGAATGCTTTTTAACACCATGTCATATGATGATAGCAAGAAAACCGATTCTATATAAGGAGCGATAACGATGGCTGATACATCTTGGACGAATAATCCCAAAATGAAAAATGTAGATCCCCGCAAGCTTGCGATTCTCCTAGAGGTAATGAAGGAAGCAGAAGGAAAACCGATGGATAAATTAATACCTCTTCTTATGAATACAAATAAAAGATTAAATGAACAGAATCTTACCTTTAACAAGGATGAAAGTGACATCATGATGGAGATTTTAACAAAGAACATGTCCCCGAAGGAAAAAGCACAATTCGAAATGATGAAAAAAATGATGCAGAAGAAATAATCCCGCGATTGGTGGTTCCCAATTAGCATAATCATGTTTATCACATTTTGATTTACTAAAATAGCATGAGATGATTTATACACCGGAGACACGTTCTCACACTGGTGTATAAATCATCCCATGCTATTATTTTGATTTATTGATGTGAAACATTTAATCCTTCACCAAACATAGGACTGTGCACTGAGGTATATAATTAGCATGAAGATAGTAAATCTGGAAATCAGCAGTGCCTGCTTGTAAGCATGAGAAGGAAGTGTTTTGCGATCGACAGCCCATGTAATCTTATGTCTTAAGAATACCCACTTCCAAAGCTTAAAGCTAAGTAGTTCTGCTATATATAGGAGACAAACCAATGCATAGACGAATGGATTTACCTTCGGCCTGGTAGCTTCCCGAAATACCAGTGCGGCGATAGGAGTATATTTATAGCTTAAAGCATCACTATGGTTTGAAGGCTTAGCCATCGACCTTCGAAATCCGTTATATTGATGCTTATAAACCTCGATTCCCTCATGATTAGTGATTGTAACTAAGCTATGCTCCCAGTTCTCCTTGTTACTGAAGCTTAGGGTATAGCTTTCTGCGGGTAAATAATCATAGAGTATCGTTATATTAGCTTCTGCTGCCTCATCCTTCCCCCCTGTTACCTGGATCGTTCCGTTCTTCAGGAAATATTCTGTGGTGTCCCCATGATTCTTGACTGCCACCTTGGCACCATCCATCGTAACTTGAGTGAAAAGCTCCTTCGTATAGAAGACGAACATCAGGGTAAGAAAAGCAACTACAATCCGTTTTACCCATTTGTCGCTCTTCCTCTCCTCCTTCTCCGTCTGCTCTTTGTTCATATCCCGATCACCATAGACATCGATCTGAATTCTATAACTCATACCCTACCTCCACAAGGTCACAGTTTAAATTTTGTAATCTACATTTCTATCATACCACAGTTACCAACTCATTCCATTAAAAAACCATTAAGAAAATGATATATCGCACATATTTAGAATAAGCCTCGGCCCCCTTCAATCGAAATGGAAACCAAGGCTTTATGATCCTCTATATACTTCTGTTCTATCTATCAGTACTGCTTAACCTCTTTCACTTCCCGGTACATTCTGAAGTACTCCCTGATATAGAGCAGGAACGATAACAGGAGAAATGCGCCGCATACGAGCATCAGAAGATTAACTACGAAGGGGTCAAGCTTCGGAACTGCTACCAGCACCAGCATCGTAGCATAGAATACCGTCGTCGATACTTTTCCGAACCATTTGGCTCCATTCAGTCGCCGGTCCTTCTTCAGCATTGCAATACCCGCAAATAGCATGAATAACTGCATCGTTACAAACAGTATTAATAACAGGAACATCCATTTGATCTCCAGAACCAGTACGAAAATCAAAGAAGCCTGGGTCAGCTTATCGGCCATCGGATCGATTAATTTACCGAAATCGGTTACCATATGGAAGGTCCTGGCGATAAAGCCGTCCAGAAAATCCGTCAGTCCCGAGATAAAGACAACAGCTGCTGCCTGTATATATTCCCGTGCTTCTTCTGCATTAATGTATAATATCACAAATACCGGAATCAGCAAGAACCGGATATAGCATAATATATTCGGTATGCTCCATAAATCCTTCTTCGAAAACTTCGCTAACACCTTCATTTTTATCCCCCTGTTAAAGTGGCCCTTCCTCTCGTGACATATCTTACAGGATTTCCGATGAAACGCTTCAGGTATATACGCAACTGCATGATGAAACTATTTTCATTCGTCTGCCATTAGTCATAATTCTAACATATGAATCATTATTATGAAAGGATATTTTACTACAAATTTATGAAAATTATCAAGATTTTGGCACTAGTTTGATGTCCGGTAATAAAATTTTCATTATCCTAATGATTTTACCATATCTAATCAAAAAAAGTCCATCCAAAAGGTATCATTCCGACAGGTATTTCATAATATCGGGAGCTTCTCCTCAGGATGGACCTCATATACTACTATAATTTATTTACTTCTCTAGTTATTTATGCCTGTTTTACTACCAGGTTAACAATCTTGCCGGGCACATAGATTTCCTTGATTACGGTTCCTCCTAATTTATCTGCTATCGCAGTCCGGGCAGCAGCAATGACCTCATCCTTAGGAGCCTCAGCAGGTACTTTAACAGTCATCTTTGTCTTGCCGTTGACCTGAACCGCAATTTCAATCTCGCTGTCCTTCATCTTGGATTCATCATATTCCGGCCAGGTATTCTGGAAGACTGAGGTTGTATGGCCTAATTGAGACCATAATTCTTCACTGGTATGAGGAATGAACGGTGCCAGCAGGATAACGGCTGTCTCCAGGGTTTCCTTGTCGATGCCGCCTTCCTTCTTCGCCAGATCAATCATTTTATTGTTATATTCCATGAAGCCGCTGACAACGGTATTTAAGCTGAAGGACTCGAGACGGGTGGTGATATCATAGATCATACGGTTCCGAACCTTCACCATTTCCTCATTGGCTTTGATGTTCTTATCCTTATTCTCGGTAACCAGATTGAAGAAACGATTAATGAAGCGGTATACACCGTCGATTCCCCTGTCATCCCACTCGGAGTCCAGCTCCGGAGGTCCTACAAATAATTCATACATTCTTAGGGAATCGCAGCCATAATCGTTTACCAGAGCATCCGGGGAAACCACATTCCCCTTGGACTTACTCATCTTCGCTCCATTCTTACCGATCATACCCTGGTTAAACAGCTTCTGAAAGGGTTCCTCGAAATCCACAACTCCGATATCATAAAGGAACTTCGTATAGAATCTGGAATACAGCAGATGAAGAACCGCATGCTCCACACCGCCGATATACATATCAACCGGCAGGTTCTCATGAGCCTTTTCTTTGGAAACCAGTTCCTTATCATTTTTGTTATCAACATAACGCAGGAAATACCAGGAGGAGCCTGCCCACTGGGGCATTGTATTCGTCTCTCTCTTCGCTGGCTTTCCGCAACAAGGGCAGGTGGTATTGACCCATTCATGGATATCTGCTAACGGTGATTCACCGGTACCGGTCGGCTGGTATTTCTCTACCTCGGGTAACAGCAGGGGCAGCTGATCCTCCGGAACAGGAACTGCTCCACATTCCTCACAATGAACGATCGGAATGGGCTCTCCCCAATAGCGCTGCCTGGAGAATACCCAGTCACGCAGCTTATAATTCACCGTCTTCTTACCAATTCCCATCCTATCCAGCATATCCGGAACTTCACTCTTCGCCTTCTCGGAATCCATACCATTCCAATCACCGGAATTGATCATGATACCGGCTTCGGTATATGCCTCGGTCAGGTTCGGATTCTCCTTGCCATCCTTAGAGATAACCTGGACAATCGGAATACCGAACTTCGTCGCAAAGTCAAAGTCTCTCTCATCATGGGCAGGTACGCACATGATGGCTCCGGTACCGTAATCCGCCAGTACATAGTCGGATAACCAGATTGGGATCGGTTTCTTAGTTAACGGATTGATTGCATAGCTTCCGGTAAATACACCGGTCTTCTCCTTATCCTGCATACGGTCCACGGAGGATCTCATGGAGGATTTGAAGATATAATCCTCAACCGCAGCCTGCTGCTCCTTCGAAGCCAGTTCCTTCGCCATCGCATGCTCCGGAGCCAGAACCATGAAGGTCGCACCATACAGGGTGTCCGGTCTGGTCGTGTAGACACGGATTGCTTTTTCTGAACCGTCCACCTTGAAATCCACCTCGGCACCATAGCTCTTGCCGATCCAGTCGGACTGCATCTTCTTAACCTTTTCCGGCCAATCCAGCTTGTTTAAGTCCTCCAGCAGACGCTCAGCATAGGCGGTAATCTTTAACATCCACTGCTTTAAGTTTTTCTTGGTAACAGGAGCGCCGCAGCGTTCACATTCACCATTTACCACTTCTTCATTTGCTAAACCTGTCTTACAGGAAGGGCACCAGTTGATTGGCATTTCCTTCTCATAAGCGAGACCGGCCTTGAACATCTTCACAAAGATCCACTGGGTCCACTTATAGAAATTGGGATCCGTCGTGTTAACCTCCATATCCCAATCATAGATTGCCGCGATCTCATTGATCTGCTTCTTGATATTGGCAACATTCTCCGCTGTCGATTTGCTCGGATGAACTCCCATCTTGATGGCATAATTCTCTGCTGGAAGTCCGAAGGCATCCCAGCCCATCGGATGAATGATGTAATAACCCTTCAGGATCTTATATCTGCTCCAGACATCACTGATGACATAGCCCCTCCAATGTCCGACATGCAAACCGCTGCCGGAGGGATAGGGGAACATATCCAAACAATAATATTTAGGTCTCCCGTCCTTCACATTTACGGGATGCTGTTCCCAATGCTTTCTCCATTTTTTCTCTACTTCCTTATGATTATAAGGTGATGACATGATTTTCTCCTCCTATACTAGTATCTTTTCAAATGCAAAGTCTCCTACACTTCCTTGGCTGATAATCATAGGCTGGTCGTTCTCAGTGATGGATATAACGATACGATGAGGCCAATAGCCAAGAGATGCTTTTTAATTCATAGCTTATTCAATTACGATAGAGTATAAAAAAACCTCCCGCCTCAATCAAGAGACGAAAGGCTATACTTCCGTGGTACCACTCTCATTCATCATATCACTTATCAATGTATGATGCACTTAATCTTCGATAACGGGAATTCCGTCCCTGCCTACTGTTCGTTCAGCCGGGAAGCTCTAAGGCGAGTTGGGAGTTTGCTGCTGCTATCTTCCACCGACCGATAGCTCTCTGTGAGCACATGGACTCTTAATACTCCTTATCAATGCTGATTTCTATGATATACACATAATATAACGATAAAGCCATTATTTTATAACATATTTATTAATATATCACGACTTCGATTTTTGTCAAGTTCTATTAAGATAAATAATGCCATTCATTCATCAT
>JAEZHX010000265.1 GCA_023436765.1 Bacillota bacterium | reverse complement strand
CCAGTTTAATACCATCCTTCAGAAAATCATGAGTTGAATCCTTCAGCTTTTCACAGACCATATCCATATGTCCCTGAAGCAGAATAGCCGGTTCGTTCTCATACCCTGCTGTAGCTTCTTTTATCATTGTGACATTATTGGACTCATCCTGAGTATACTCTAGCTTATGTTCTTTTGCAAATGCCACCAAAAAATTACTAATTTCTCCTTCGTTCCCCGAGCCCCTCGGTATCTTTGATATCTCGCTGAAATACTTAAAAATCCCCTTATAGTCCAGTTGTTCCAAGTTATTATTCATCGTAACCCTTGCCTTTCCTATGATATTCATAATCAGTATTCGAGCTTAACCTGGTAAACACGCCTTCCGGTTCAACAGCCGAAGGTCAGCTAAATGTCAATCATAGTCCAAGAAATTCGGGCTTGTAACTCTTAGACGATGGGATATCAGGTTCAGTTCAATGTAATTTCTTTAAATTTAATTTTTAAAGCTGTGATTCGGTGCAGGGATCCTGCCGCCCCGGTTGATGAAGGCATCACAGGAGAATCGGTTCACCGGCATAATCGGTGCATGGCCTAACAGACCACCGAATTCCACGTTGTCACCGACGGTCTTTCCGATAACCGGAATAATCCTGACTGCGGTAGTTTTCTGATTAATCATGCCAATGGCCATCTCGTCAGCGATAATGCCTGAAATCGTGGTTGCCTTCGTATCTCCGGGTATCGCTACCATATCAAGACCGACTGAGCAGACACAGGTCATGGCTTCCAGCTTCTCCAGCGTCAAAGCACCTGCTTCTACCGCATTGATCATGCCCTGGTCTTCGCTGACCGGTATGAAGGCTCCGCTTAAGCCTCCCACGAAGGAGGAAGCCATAACTCCGCCCTTCTTCACTTGATCATTTAACAGAGCGAGAGCAGCAGTGGTTCCTGGAGCTCCTGCATATTCGAGCCCCATCTCCTCAAAGATCTCTGCCACACTGTCCCCTACAGCGGGTGTCGGTGCCAGAGATAAATCAACGATTCCAAAAGGAACATCTAACAGTTTCGAAGCCTCCTGTGCAACCAGCTGGCCGACACGGGTAATCTTAAACGCTGTCTTCTTAATCGTTTCACATAAGGTTTCAAAGTCGGCACCACGGACACTTTCCAGAGCCTTCTTCACTACGCCCGGTCCGCTGACTCCGACATTAATTACCGCATCGCCCTCTGTAATTCCGTGGAAGGCACCTGCCATGAACGGATTATCATCCGGTGCATTACAGAAGACCACCAGCTTGGCACAACCGATGGAATCCTTCTCCTTCGTATGCTCCGCTGTCTCGAGTATGATCTCTCCCAGAAGCTTGACAGCGTTCATATCGATTCCGGTCTTCGTAGAACCGACATTGATCGAGCTGCATACCCTTATGGTGGAGCTTAAGGCCATAGGTATGGAACGGATCAGTAGCTCGTCACTTTCAGTCATTGCCTTGGATACCAAAGCCGAGTACCCTCCGATAAAATTCACTCCAACTGCTTCGGCAGCCCGATCCAGGGTCTTAGCGATCGTCACATAATCCTCGGGGGTTTTACATGCCGCCGCTCCGATCAGGGAGATCGGCGTTACTGATATTCTCTTATTTACAATCGGAATTCCGTATTCCCTCTGTATCTTGTTGCCTGTAGCGACCAGCTTCTCCGCTATCGTGGTAATCTTATCATAAATCCTCTGATTGACCAGCTCCAGCTCAGGACCGGCGCAATCCAGGAGACTGATACCGAGCGTAATCGTCCTGACATCCAGGTTTTCCTGCTCAATCATCTTATTGGTTTCGATGACTTCATGTATATTAATCATGTATTTGAGTCTCCTATCTATATTCTGTGCATTTTGTCAAAAATATCCTCATGCTGGGCTTTAATAATTACGCCTATTTCTGATCCGATCTGTTCCAGCTCTTCAGCGATTACCTCATAATTTTTCGGTGCTGCTGTTGCATCCACGATCATCATCATGTGAAAGAAGCCCTGAACGATGGTCTGAGAAATATCCAGGATATTGATACTGTTATCAGCCAGGTAGGTGCAAACTCTTGCTATAATTCCTACCTTATCCTTACCTACTACTGTAATTACTGTCCTCTTCATAATGCTACCATGCCTTTCTCAATGAATGAATTATCTAATGGCCTCCTGCTGTATGACAGGCTGCACTATCCTACCGATACTCTCTGATTCTGACGGTATCCTTATCGTTACGAAGAGCAGATACCGTTTTAAAATCTCTTACTACAGTAACACCATCGGAGACGGAACATCCCTGTGAGCAACCGTTAAGTTTAACGAGGAGAAATCACAGCCTCTGTCGGTCAGCTCGCAACAGACCGTTTCATAGGCCAGCTCCTCGTAATTATTTTCTTTGCTCAGATGAGCTAATTGTACATATCGTAATTTGGGGCTTAAGAGCTTGCTGATCAGATCTGCTGAGGTATCATTGGACAGATGTCCTCTGTTCCCCAGAATTCTCTGCTTCAGATAATATGGATATCGTCCTACCATCAGCATATTTACATCATGATTTGCCTCAATCATCAGCAAATCAGAGGCCTGTAGGCAGGAAACAATTTCATCATCATACATTCCCAGATCTGTGGCGATTCCAACCTTATGTCCCTCGGAGGACATTGTATAGCAGACGGGATTCGAGGCATCATGGGAGGTGGCAAAGGGCTCCACCAGAATATCATTAATCAGAAATGCTTCCTTCGGTTTGACAGGATGGAATAAGGCTTCATTCATCTCACCGATTGCCTTGATCCTCCTGATTGCTCCGATTGTTTCATGGGTTGCATAAATTGGTATATTATATTTTCTCGCAAGAACTCCAAGCCCCGAGATATGGTCGGAATGCTCATGGGTAACCAGAATTCCCTCCAGGCTTTCCGGATGGATGTCAATCCCACATAAGCCATACTCGATCTTCTTGGCGCTGACACCGGCATCCACCAGAAGATTCGTCCGGTTGCTGCCGACATAGATGCAATTCCCGCTGCTGCCGCTTGCTATACTGCATAATTTCATTTTAGTCTACCTATCCTTCATGTCGCCGCCTTGCGGCTTCTTCATATTCTAACTGAGTATCCCTCATTCACGGTGTTTTGTCAAGACATTTGCTATTCGCTCTTCCAGGTCTGAGATATCGCCGTTATTGGTGATTACAGTTGTAAAGTGACGAAGGAAGTCCTCATCCTTGCTCTGGCTTGAGAAGATCGCGTTGATCTTCTCATCGGAGTAACCGCGATCTGATTTCAGCCGCTCACGACGGATCTCTTTAGAAGCCTGTACATACCATACCTCGTCGCAGGCTGATGCATAGCCCGACTCAATCATCAGTGCTGTCTCAATAATAAAGTAGGGGTGCGCTCCTCCGGCTCGGACTGCTTCCTTCTCCCTCTCTACCGCCAGAAGTACATTCGGATGGGTCAGTCGGTTGATCATATTGCGCTTGTCCGTATCTTCAAATACAATCTGAGAGAGCTTCCGGCTGTCGATGGATCCATCCTCCTTCAGGATTTCTGTTCCGAAGTAATCGATCACTCCGGGATAGCTTATGCCCCCCGGCTCCATCTGTTCCTTCGCGATCTTATCCGTATTTACGATATAAGCATTATATTTATCCTTTAGTATATGAGCAACCAGGGATTTGCCGCTGCCGATTCCTCCTGTAATTCCTATTACCTTCATTTTATCACCGGTCCAATATATTTTATTGTACTTTATCGTACTCTATCTATATAACACTTTGTCCTTATCTTATTTATTCTTTGTCCTGCTATGTCTTTTCTATGGAGCATCTCATTTCGTTTGTAAATTATCCTACAATGCACTGCTACTGGCAAAGAAGCGTTTATTTGGCTTCGAACCAGTTCGCACCTTCCTTAACCTCTGCCTCTAAGGGAACCTCGAGCTCAGCTGCTCCCTGCATCTCCTCCAGCATGATTCTTGACACCTGTGCGATCTCATCCTTATGGGTCTCTACGAGTAATTCATCGTGAATCTGCAGCAGTAATCTGGAACGCATGCCCTTCTCCTTCAGCTTCTGGTTTACCCGGATCATCGCTATCTTGATGATATCTGCCGCCGTACCCTGAATCGGGGAGTTCATCGCAACCCGTTCTCCGAAGGAACGCTGCATGAAGTTACTGGAGGTCAGCTCCGGGATAGGTCTCCGTCTGCCAAATAAGGTTTTGGAATAACCCTCTTCCTTCGCGAGGGCAACCAAACGGTCCAGATAATGCTTGATCTTAGGATAGGTTTCAAAATATTTCTCTATATAACGCTCTGCTTCTTTTCTGGTAATATTCAGATCCTGGCCCAGTCCGAAGGAGCTGATGCCATAGACGATACCGAAGTTCACGGCCTTCGCACTGCTGCGCTGTGCGGGGGTCACTTCATCGAACGGGGTGTGGAATACCTCTGAGGCTGTGATCCGGTGAATATCCCTTGCTTCCTTATATGCAGTAATCAGTCTCTCATCCCCGGACATATGGGCCAGTACCCTGAGCTCTATCTGGGAATAGTCCGCATCCAGGAACAAGTAGCCCTCCTCCGGGATAAATACCTTGCGGATCTGCCTGCCAAGCTCCATACGAATCGGGATATTCTGCAGATTCGGATCTGTGCTGCTGATTCTGCCCGTGGCTGCGATGGTCTGGTGGAAGCGTCCGTGAATGCGTCCATCCTCCCTGATATACCCTGCGAGACCATCCGCATAGGTGGATTTGAGCTTCGTCAGCTGTCGGTATTCCAGAATCTTTGCAATTACGGGATGTTCCCCCTGCAGCTTCTCCAGAATATCAGCCGAGGTGGAATAGCCGGTCTTCGTCTTCTTCCCGAAGGGAAGCTTAAGCTTCTCAAAGAGAATAACACCCAGCTGTTTTGGAGAATTAATGTTGAAGCTCTCTCCCACCATCGAATAGATATCCTTCTCCAGTGAAAGAATTCCAACCTCCAGCTTGTCCCCATATTCCTTAAGCGCTTCTTTATTCACACGAATTCCTCTGTTCTCCATATCATAGAG
The DNA here is from genome assembly GCA_023436765.1 of Bacillota bacterium. Taxonomy (GTDB): domain Bacteria; phylum Bacillota; class Clostridia; order Lachnospirales; family Lachnospiraceae; genus Mobilitalea. Next base: position 2,452 of record JAEZHX010000265.1, on the reverse strand, counting down.
GGTGTAGATCAGAGGCATTTCTACAGTTTCAAACAGGGGCAGCATCTCAGACCGGAACAGCAGATCCTTCAGCTTATGTGCAGCCCGAAAGGCAACATATGCGGAATAACAGGCATAGGCCAAGAATTTTTCAGTATTCTGATCAATTGCCTCAGTTAAGGAGGTCTTTCCCAACAGATCCTCTCTGGAGGGTACGGTCATCTCCAGATAATCCCTTGCGATATCGTCGTAATGATAGGTATCTGTCAGCGGATTTAATAGATAGGCAGCGATCGCTGCGTCAAAAACATTGTTCTTCTCAGTCACCTTAAGGAAGGGCAGCTGCTCCTTTAACCCAATCACGGACAGCAGATATCCCTCGCCTGCTTTCTTCGCCTTCTCCATCAGGTAATCCGGTGTCAGAAAGCCTGTGCTGCGCAGGAAATAGACCTCCTCCTCACCCGTACAGACAGAAAGGCCAAGCAGCCTGTCCCCTTCGGTAATCATCTGTAATCCGACGGGACGGGCAGTATTCTCATCAAGACCGGCAAAAACCTTATCTGCCTCATTCAGATCCTCTATGAGTACAAAACGCTCCTCCATACCGGTGCTATGCTGCACTTCCTCGGTCTGGAATTTGGACAGCAGGTTCTTAAACTCCAGTTTCTTGAACCAGAGATACACATTTTCATTATACAGGTTCTTCAGTACGGCATCCTCCATCTGAAAGCCAAGGTCACAATCCGTACAGATGGTAGCAAGCTTTTTGGACAGAAATGCCAACTCACGATTTTCCCGTAGAGCTGTGGACACCTTACCGGGAGCCATTTCCTCCAGATGCTCATAGATATTTTCTATGGAATGATAGGCTTCGATCAGTTTAGCGGCCGTCTTCTCCCCGATGCCCGGAACTCCGGGGATATTATCGGAGGCATCTCCCATCAGACCTTTGAGATCAATGAATTGCTCCGGGGTAACATGATATGTCTCCATAACATTCTCCTCGAGGTAATCCTCTATCTCCGTACCGGTCCTCTTTGTCTTCGGTATCCGGATCTTAATCTTCTTACTGGCAAGCTGTAGAAGATCGCGGTCACCGGAAACCAGCGCCACCCGGTTGCCTTCTCTCTCGGCTGTCTTAGCCAGGGTTCCCAGGATATCATCTGCCTCAAAGCCCGGCTTTTCAATTACAGTGATGTTCATAGCCTTGAGGACTTCCTTCATCACAGGGACCTGCTCTCTTAGTTCTTCGGGCATGCCCTTTCTGGTTCCCTTATATTCGGTATACATCTCATGACGAAAGGTCGGATGATGGGTATCAAAGGCAACTGCCAGATAATCCGGTTTCTCCTCCTCAAGAATACGAAACATAATATTTATAAAGCCCAGAACCGCATTTGTATGCTCCCCCTGTGAGGTAGTCATGTCGGGCAGTCCGTAAAATGCCCGGTTCAAGATGCTGTGGCCATCAATCAAGACGATCTTTTTATCCATCCATAGTTTCCGTAAGTGGTAAACCCGCCTTCCTCTTACGGAATCCTCCTTTCTGCTATCCCTTCTTATATGCGTATTCTCACTACGCCTTTAGTATATCATGAACTTCGTTCATGATCTTTAGCTCCGATCGAGTACTGCAAACAAGTTTGCGTATTCTCACTACGCTTTATTATTATCCTAAATCAACTATACGATCGAGTCAACAGCCTATTGTCCATATGGTCTATATGGTTCTGCCATTGGAGAGGGTATCGCCGTTATCCCGTTTGCCGGCTCCTGATTCAGTTCCTCCAGACGCCAATTCAGCTCCTGCTTCAGGCCTTCGTAATATTTCTCCCGGAAGGATATCCTAAGCCGGAAATTGCTCTCAGTGATCATATTCACCCTCTCCTCTTTCTGAGTGAAATAATGCTGAAGGCTGAAGAAGGTGGTCAGAAGCAGAATGATTACGATCATGACCCCTCTCTTCCTGTAATAGAGAAATTTGGCATGGATAATCTTCTCCTGGTCTCTCTCCAGCTTCTCTGACAACTCAAGACTGAAATCATCGGATAGGTTCTGATCCTCATCCAACTGCTTCATCGCCGTCAGAAGAGCATAATATACCTCAAGCTCCTCCCTGCATTCCTCACAGGTATGGACATGACTGATAAATTCCTCTAATTCACTAAGCTCCAATTTATCATTGATAAAGGGAGTAATCAGGCTCTGTGCCTTACTACATGTCATATCAGCAACACCTCAACAATCCTTGCGGCTAACTCCATACCCGGATTTATAACGATATCGGCTATGGTAACCTTTTTGGCGAGCTTCATGCTCTTTCCATTCCGTCAGTTTTTTATTTTACTGCTTGAATAATAAAACCAATTGTGATAGAATAAACCTCGTCACTGATGCGGATGTGGCGGAATGGCAGACGCAGCAGACTCAAAATCTGCCGAGGGCGACTTCGTGAGGGTTCGAGTCCCTCTAT
>JAEZHX010000211.1 GCA_023436765.1 Bacillota bacterium | reverse complement strand
AATGCACCTGACTGGATTTGAACCGGCGGCCTTTCGCTCCGGAGGCGAACGCTCTATCCACTGAGCTACAGGTGCTTAAAGTTACTTGGACTATGCTATTATATACTAAGAAGTTGATAAAGTAAAGAATGTTTCCATACTTTTTATGATGGACTTTAGTCATCAGCTTAGCGGATAATAACAAAACGGATCATATAATGTCAAAGACGGACGAAATATTACAAAAGTATTAACTAATGTTACATAAAGATTAAATGAAGATATTGACTTTTCCATGAATATTTGTTATGATTAGTGTGACAACATGCAGAAATAAATTCCTTAGGAGAATGGTTGAATAGTAACATTCTTTCAACCTGAGCTGCTTGACGGCAGCATGGAGGTTATAATGAAACTGAAGTATAAGAAAATGATATTGTTAACAACGATGAGTACCATGGGCATCGGCATGTTAACTCTTTCCATAAGTCATGATCAACCCAAAGCTCAGGAAAGCGCAAAGGCGGAGGAAGCTGCCGCTCTTATGAGTGGTTCGGAGGATGCCGGAGCATTTGCAATGAGAGCAACAGGCATCTTACCTGAGGATGAGTCTATCACGACTACTGTGCCTACCTCAACCCCGACACCCAGTCCAACCCCGACGCCGATCCCGGTATATGGTTTAGAAGAAATACCTAAGATGGACGAACTTGTTGTGGAATATTATAATGCAAAAGCAGGTCGGGACATCAGCAAGATCAAAAGCTTATGCAGTGATCCCTCTCAAGCAGAATCCCCTGAGGATCTTGAGAAAAAAGTGAAATATATCGAAGAATACAAGAATATTAAGAGCTACGCGAAGAAAAGCTATGAACCCGGAGCTTATATCGTTTATGTATATTATGATATTAAGTTTGCGAGGATTAATACATTAGCCCCCAGCCTTTCTAAACTGTATGTGATCACAGATGATAATGGTAAATTCCGGATCTATTCCGAGGAGATGAGTCCTGAGCTTAAGGAATATTTTGATGCCAGAAATGGAGATGAAGATGTATTAGCGCTCATCAAAATGACCGATGACAAGGGAGAGGAAGCAAAGGAAAAGGATGAGGACCTGATGATTTTCTGGACCGGACTCGATGAGCTTTCTCAAGTGAACAGCGGAAATAGTAATCAAGCACAAGGTGATGCAGCAGCGGATGAATAATGTCCGAATGCAGCTTTGCCCCATAGAATAATTATTATTTAACTCCTTATACTAACTGATATCAATTAGGATAAGGAGTGTTTTTATGATAGGAAATATTGACTTGGATCTGCTGGAGAAGACATATCAAAATGCCAAAATTGGTATTACCGCAATAGAAGAGGTAATAGACAAGGCTTCAAACACGGACCTGATCCGTGATCTTAACAGTCAGCTGAAGGATTATTCCGAAATTGCGAATAAGGCCAGGGAAGAGCTTCTGAAGAATGGTGCCGGTGTGAAGGAAAAACCGATCTATGACAGGGCTATGATGAAAGGAAATATTAAGATGAATCTCTGGATGGAGCCTACGGACAGCAGAATTGCCGATATGGTCATTAAAGGAAGTACCATGGGTATGACACAGATGTCAAAGCTGATTAATGACAAGGGGGATGCAGATGGAACCAGTGTCCAGATTGCAAAGGAATTTGTCAAAAAGGAAGAGGCTAATATTCAGACCATGAAGGCTTACCTGTAGTCCGACTGATTATTAAGAAAGCAGCCGGTCAAAAGATAAGTAGTTGGATGAAACTGCTGCCTCAGAGCATAGACTTGAGTCAGCAGTTTTTTACATGATGGAGGCCAGCTTAACAGGCATTTTGATACTTGATCATCAATCAAATATGCTTGTTCGTATGGGATCTGGCTGAGCGATAGTATACATAGCAGCCATGTAAACTCGCGGATAGTGTTCTTACTCATGAAAAGTGTGAAGCAAGCGGGAGAAAATAAGTGGACGAACGAATGGAAATAAAGTATAATTTTACACAGAGTGTAGAGTAAGGAGCCGGCATAAAGCTGGCTTTTAACATAATGAAAAGGCACCGATAAGCGGAGGTTAATATGGCAAAAAGAACGAAAAGACTGACTTCACAGGGAATTGTAAGTGAAGAGATCAGAATCAATAAATTTCTTAGTGAAGCGGGAGTCTGTTCTCGAAGAGAAGCCGACCGGTATATTGAAGAGGGTAAGGTGCTGATTGACGGTGTGAAGGCAGAAATGGGCTCCAAGGTTGGAAAAGAGAGTCTTGTAACATTTATGGGGAAACCGGTGAAGAAGGAAGAGAAGCTGGTATTGATTGCCTTCAACAAACCGGAAGGCATCGTATGTACGACGGACAGCAGAGAACCGGATAATATCATTGATTTTATCGGTTACGGAATGCGGATATACCCGATTGGAAGACTGGACAAGGATTCAGAGGGACTGATTCTGCTTACGAATGACGGGAATATCGTGAATAAAATACTACGGGCAGAAAACCATCATGAGAAGGAATACATCGTTACAGTGAATAAGGAGCTAACACCGGATTTCATCAGAGGAATGTCCCAGGGAGTTCCAATTCTGGATACGGTAACGAAATCCTGTGAGGTTACGGCTGTGGACCGATTTACGTTCCGCATCATCCTGACACAGGGATTGAACCGTCAGATTCGGCGCATGTGCGAATATTTCGGATACCATGTCACCAACCTGACCAGAATCCGTATCATGAACATCAACTTAGGCAGATTGAAAACCGGTGATTGGAGGAATGTAACGGAAAAGGAAATTGAAGAGATGAACCGGCTGATTCAGACCGGTAGTCAGAAGGAAGGTCCAAAAGACAAGGAAAGCCATACGGCTCCAATACAGACAAAGCCAAAGGCTGACGGCAGAGACAAATTACAGACAAAACCAAAGTCCGGTAGCAGAGACAGAGTCCCGTCAAAGCCAAAGGATGACAGCAGAGATAGAGTTCAGACAAAGCTGAAGTATGAAAGCAGAGATAGACTTCGATCAAATAGTAAGACCGGCGGCATTGACAGAATTCAGACAAAGTCAAAGGCTGTTAGTACAGCTAAGGCTCAGACATACCATAAAGGTGTCAGCAGTAACAGAGTTCAGGTTAAGGCGATGGTTGACAGTACGGATAGCTTGCAGATAGAGCCGACGGGCTACAGCAGAGATAAGGTCCATTCAAGATCAGTGGAAGGTGCTACGCATAGAGAGCCGGGAGGATCAAAGGAGAGCAGAAGGGAAAACCTCGATCCGAAACGTAAGGAGAATACGAAGCACAGGTCCGGTCCGAGACCGAAGGGACACGTTGTGGATAAGTATGACCCGAAACGAAGGGAAAATGCTAAGCCTTGGTCAAAACAGCCGGCTCCTCGCAACAAAAGACCCGGTAATTTTTAGCAGGTTTTTTACTTAGGGCATCCAATGCCATAAGGATATGATAAGCTAGAATTGATGCAGGATGCCGGATCGGCCGATAACAGATCATAGGGAAAGGTAAGGTTGATAAGTCATGGACAATGAGATAAAAAAGGAAATCGAACAATTAAGGGAGCTGATTAGCTATCATAATGAAAGGTACTATAATCAGGATGATCCGGAGATTTCCGATTATGAGTATGACCAACTATCCTTAAGACTCAGAAAGCTGGAGGAGGAACGACCGGAATATGCCATCCCTGATTCACCGACGAAGAAGGTGGGAGGAAGTGCCAAGAGGGAGGCAGGTGTCCTGGTGAAGCATAATGTTCCGATGCTAAGCCTGCAGGATGTATTCTCGAAGGAAGAGGTCATAAGCTTTGTCGAGAAGATCAGAAGGGAGAGGGAGGATGCTGTCTTTACTGTAGAGAGGAAGATTGACGGATTGTCCGTGGCTCTTCGTTATGAAGAAGGTAATCTGGTGATGGGCATTACCCGCGGTGACGGGATCAATTACGGAGAAGATGTCACAGAGAATGTGAAGGTAATTGATGATGTTAAGATAAAGCTGAAGACCGCTGTTCCCTATCTGGAGATCAGAGGCGAAGTCTATATGAAGAGTGAGGATTTTGAAGCTGTCAATGACAGACTGGAGGCTGCGGGAAAGAAGCTGTTTGCCAATCCCAGGAATTGTGCGGCAGGAACACTTCGTCAGCTGGATTCTGCAATTGTTAAAGAGCGCCGTCTCTCCCTCTTTATATTTAATGTTCAGGAGGCCAGGGGCATTACCTTCTCCAAGCATTCTGAAAGCTTAAAATGGTTGGCAGAACAGGGCTTCAAGGTGATTGAGAATTTCAAACTGTGTCGAACTGCTGAGGAAGTATGGGAGGCTATTACCGAGATCGGAGAATCCAGAGGAAGTCTGGCTTATGATATTGATGGAGCGGTAGTTAAGTTAGATAGCCTGGAGGATCGTGAGTATTTTGGCACAACCTCTAAGGTACCCAGATGGGCCATCGCCTATAAATATCCTCCGGAGGAGAAGGAAACTATCGTAAGGGAGATTAGACTCACGGTTGGTAGAACCGGAAGAATTACCCCAACGGCTATCTTTGATCCGATTCGGTTGTGTGGGACGAATGTGGAGAAAGCTACCCTTCATAATCAGGATAGAATAGATGAATTGGATGTTAGAATCGGAGATACCATCGTGGTCAGAAAGGCCGGAGAGATTATACCGGAGGTTCTATCCGTGAATAAGGAGAAACGTCCGGAAGGAACCGAGCCATTTCGTCTTCCAGAAGCTTGTCCCTCCTGTGGAGCTCCGACCGTCAGGGATGAGAATACGGCTGATACCAGATGCATCAATCTTAACTGCCCTGCCCAGCTTACCCAGCATATCCTTAATTTTGTTGGCCGGAACGCCATGGATATCAAGGGCTTCGGGGAAGCCTATGTGGAAGTATTGATCAAAGAGGGCTATCTTAAGGACGTTGCCGATATTTATTATCTTAACCGTTATCGTGATGAGCTGGTAGAGAAGAGATTAATCGGGAAAGAAAAGAATACGGATAAGCTGCTAAAGGCCATTGAAGAAAGTAAAAGTAACGATATTGACCGCCTGATTACAGGCTTAGGTATCCGAAATATAGGAAAACAGGCAGGACTGGAGCTCAAGAAGCACTTCAGCAGCCTTCACGAGCTTAGTAAGGCTACCTATGAGGAGCTGATTGCGGTAGAAGATGTCGGAGATATCACCGCCAGATCTATTACGGAGTTTTTCTCCAACGAAGAGAACCTGGATATTTTAAGAAGACTTGATGAGGCAGGAGTGAATTTTACGTCCCTGGCGGCACCTACCGGAACGGATCAGAAGTTTGAGGGGCTCACCTTTGTCCTGACAGGAACCTTACCAAACCTTGGGCGCAGCGAGATGGAGGAACTGATACGCAGCCATGGCGGTAAGATATCCGGTAGTGTATCTAAGAAGACAGATTATGTGATAGCCGGGGAAAGTGCCGGAAGCAAGCTGACGAAAGCACAGGAGCTCGGGATTAAGGTCTTAAGTGAAGAGGATGTATTATTATTAATTGATGAAAAATAATGTAACAATATGTGAAATAAAAAGGATAATTATGGTTGTCTGTCCTAATTCATGTTGATTTATTATTTTATCCATGTTATGATAAATTTTGTATGAAAAAAATAAAAGATGGTGATGATTGATGCCAATAAAAATACAAAGTGATTTACCGGCTAAAAAAATATTGGAAGATGAAAATATATTCATTATGGATGAAACCAGGGCTATGCACCAGGATATTCGTCCGCTTCAGATTGCGATTTTAAACCTGATGCCGGTGAAGGAGGATACGGAGGTTCAGCTGTTACGCAGCCTCTCAAATACTCCGCTGCAGGTGGATATCACCTTTCTTACTACAGGCTCTTATGTTGGCAAACATACACCGACAAGCCATCTAGATCAATTCTATCTTACCTTTGATGAGGTGAAGAATCGTAAGTTTGATGGTCTGATCATTACCGGAGCACCGGTTGAATTAATGGAATTTGAAGAAGTCACCTACTGGGACGAGCTGGTTGGCATCATGGAATGGTCCAAGACCAATGTAACATCAACACTTCATATTTGTTGGGGAGCTCAGGCTGGTCTTTATTACCATTTTGGGATACAGAAAATGGCTCTGGATAAGAAGATGTTCGGTATTTTTGAACATAGGGTCATGAAGCGTAAGGTACCGTTTGTTCGTGGGTTTGACGATATCTTCTATGCACCGCACTCCAGGTATACCACAGTATCCAGAGAAGACATACTGAACCATGAGGAACTGGTGATACTTGCTGAATCAGAGGAAGCCGGAGTTTTTATTGTTATGTCTCAGGATGGAAAACAGATTTTTGTCATGGGACATCCGGAGTATGACAGAATATCACTTGATAAAGAATATAAAAGGGACATTAATAAGGGCCTCACGATAGACTTACCGAAAAATTATTATCCGTCAGACCAACCTGATCATAAACCGAATTTAGTTTGGCGAGCACACGCAAATGCAATGTATACCAATTGGTTAAACTATTACGTCTACCAGGTAACACCTTACGATTTATAGGGAGATACTTGAAAGTAAATAGAGTTACTTCGTATGAGTTATAATCAATAATAATACTCCGGAGGGGGGTTGTATTATGAAATTGATGGAATACCTGCAGAGTGAGCCTACAATCTTTTTGGTTTTCGTAACTATAGTATGTATCTGTATCATAGGTTTGGTGGTACATATATTCATAAAACTGGAACGTGAAAAGAAAGTAACGAGAGCGGCTCTGGAATTGAACAAAATAACCAACAGCATCCGGGCGGGTCTCGTTCATTTTGTCCTAGAGGATCATTGCAGGATTCTGTATGCAAGCAAGGGATTTTATGAACTGCTTGGATACAACAGACATGAAGTAAAGGAAGAAAATAAAACGAGTGTTTTGGACTTTATCAGTCCGGACGATCAGGATATCTGTATAGGCATGAAGGATCAGTTGGGGAGCTGCTCTTTAAGTATGGAAGTCAGGATGTTAACGAAATCCGGTCAGATGCTGCATGCATTAATCAATGGTAACAGTACTCTAGGAAGGGATGGAAAGCATACCATTTCTGCTGTATTTGTTGATATTTCAGAGCAAAAGAGAATGCAGGAAATGCTGCTTCTGGAAGGGGAACGTTATAAAATTGCATCCGAGCTTTCACAGGATGTACTATTTGAGTATCTGGTCAATACGGATGAGATGATTTATTCAGAGAAATATAGGGAGCTATTCGGGAGAAATTCCAATTTGCCTGCTTTCCATAAAAATTGTGAACTAAGAAGGGATACGGTTCATCCGGATGACTGGGGAATCTACCTGGAATTCTGTCAGGAATTGGCGCAAGGGAAGAAGATGATTGAAGCGGAAGTACGTATGAAGGACCGCTTGAATGAGTTCATCTGGTGCCAATTCATGGGCAAGACTATTTTTGATGATGAGAGACATCCAATCCGAGTCATCGGAAAGATCGTGAATGTAGACTCCCAGAAGCGCGAATTGGAGGCGCTGGAGTATAAGGCAACCAGGGATCCGCTGACCGGTGTATATAATAAAGAAGTTACGATAAAAAAGATAGATAAATACATTAATGGTAGTAAAAATGATAAACATATTCTGATGTTTATTGATTTTGATGATTTTAAGAAGGTGAATGATAATTACGGGCATTTGCTTGGGGACAAGGTTCTCGTTTATGTGATCGGTCGGATTAAGAGTGTATTTTCCGAGGGAGAGATCATCGGCCGTATCGGAGGAGATGAATTCATCGTATTTTCCGGTGGAATAACCTCCATGGAAGATATCCTTCATAAGGCAGAGAGCTTAGTGAAGGCTCTGGATACGGTTTATCTTGAGAATGGGCTGACAATCCCTATCTCCGGAAGCATAGGAATTGCAGCGTATCCTGATGATGGTCTTCATTATGAACAGCTCATTCAGTGTGCGGACAAGGCCATGTATCGTGTCAAGGAACAGGGGAAAAATAATTATCTTCTCTATAACTCGGCTATCTGAAATCTTTACGTGATATCGTGCGTGTTATAATAAACAGACCAATACAGATAACGCAGAACAACAGGCAGAAGGATAAAATCATGATTGCCTGATTGATTTGCGTTATTTTTTGTGCATATTCCAATACCCTTTTCAATATAAAGCCGGAAAGGGCAACAGTCATTCCGGGCTTTAGGATGCTATCCACGGCATTGAAGGGAAAATGGATATAACGCATGACGGACAGAGTATCCAGAGCAGTAATAATCAACTGCCCAACCAGAAGAGCGGTCAGATAACCATTAATTCCAAGCTTGGGGATCAGTAAAACAATCAAAAGGATTTTGCTTAAAGATCCGGCAACAGAATTAACAAAGGTAATATGGGCCTTTCCAAGACCATTGATGATACTGCCCAGGATTGTCGTAAGGTAAATCAAAGGACAGATCCATGCGAGAATCATCAGATAGGATCCGGCTGCATCGTTATGAAAGATGGCATTTCCAAGATCCCTACCAAAAATAATAAAAATTCCTGTACTGATAATACCGATAATCAGGCTGTATTTAATTGCAACTGCAGTGGTTTTTCCGATCAGCCTGTCATTGCTCACGGCCTGGGCTTCAGAAATGGTTGGGAGAAGAAGTACTGCCAGCGCATTGATTACAGCCGTCGGAAACATTATAAAGGGCAGAGACATACCAGTCAGGATACCAAAGGTACTCAGTGCCTCATTTGTAGTCAAACCGGATCGCTTCAGCATGGCCGGTATTAACACTGCTTCCATGCTATGAAGAATATTAATAAACAGACGATTGGCACTTAAGGGTACAGAAAAACCCAGGATATTTTTTGTAACCACTCTTTTTCCCGAGGGCTGTGCATTTGGATCCGGCCCCTGCAGCAGAAGTGAGGCAGGGGATTTGGTTATAAAAATCGAGATGAGATTATATAGGCTGGAGAAGATTTCTCCAATTACAAGGCCTGCCACAGCAATCTCACAGGTTACCTTCAGATTACCTCCTCCGGCATAGGATGCAATCATATAGACCACGATAACGCGGACTGTTTGTTCGAGAAGCTGGGTAGAAGCAGGAACACCAGCCCTCTTAAGGCCATAATAGTACCCGTTAACGCAGGAGGTGACTCCACAGAAGGGAAAGACCAGAGCTAGGATCCGTAGGGACGGAGCACTTCTCGGCTCAAGAAGGAAGCGATATGCAATCATATCACTGAAGCGGTAAACCAATAGGGATAGTAACAATGCGAGGGATACGGACAATAGGATCCCTATTTTCAAAATCTGATACGCGTTCTTTGGGTTACGCTTCCCCATCTCAGCAGCAACCAGACGTGAGATTGAGGTCTGAATTCCGATGGCGTAGATAGTAAAGCAGATTCCATACACGGGAAAAACCAACTGATAGATTCCCAACCATTCCGCACCGATTGTTTTGGATAAGAATATCTTATAGAAAAATCCGATGACTCTGGTTATAAACCCTGCCAGAGTTAGGATTAGTGTTCCTCTTAATATATTACTTCTGCCCGGACGTCTGCTTGCTGCCGAAATTATGCCCTTTTTACTCATTGTTGTACACCCTCACAAGTCCTTTTCTTAAATATATTTTAGTGAGATGGAACTTATGTTATAGAATACAATCTGTAAATAGACATTCCCTGTCCGGTCCCTATGGTTAAATGTCATTACAAACTAATTAAGGGGATTGACTTCTATGCCATTTCTGAAACACGATCACAGGCCATCCATTCAACACCCATGCGGTCACCCCGTAGCCGTCAGGGCAGCCTTCAATACCTTGGGTGAGCTGATTCCCAGATCCTTCTGTATCGAGGATGATAACCAGGAGATATTCAAATATAAGGTATCTGTCGTCAAAGCAATCAAGGACAAATTTATGGTCAAGATCTTTTACTGTGCCTTCGACGCTTACGGCCTACGTAATGATATCACTCTATGCTTTGATATAGTCAACTGTAAGTGGGTGATCGGCTGACAGAACAATAAGTAATAGATCAAACCGTTCCTAGAACACATACCTGAAACATACGGTAATCGTTCCTAGAACACATACCTGGAACATACGGTAATCGTACCTAGAACGAATTCCCTTAGAAAAAAATTTAAAAGATGCGATAACCCCGTTGACAAACACAGGGCAGAGTGCTATATTAAACACCAAGTGAATTAATAGGAATTAAAATAGTAGGAATAGAAAGAAGGGAAGAAGGGAATGAAGTTATCTACCAAGGGCAGATACGGCCTCCGTGCGGTTCTAGACCTGGCTGTGCATGCAGAGGATGAGGCGGTTGCGCTGAGCCAGATTGCCGAGCGTCAGGGAATATCAATCAATTATCTGGAGCAGCTGATAGCTAAGCTGAAGAAATCCGGTATTTTAATCGGAATTCGTGGTGCACAGGGTGGGTATATTTTAGCGAAACCTGCGGAAGAAATTTCTGTCGGTGAGATACTGCGAGCATTGGAGGGAGACTTGAATCCCGTGGATTGCACAGAGGTAAAAAAGGGTGACAGCCCCTGTCGCAGCTCAGATTCCTGTGTAACAAAATATGTTTGGATGCGTATTAGTGATAGTATAAATAACGCGGTGGATGGAATTATGCTTTCTGAACTGGTTGCAGAAAGTAAAAAGGTTCAAGTAGAGGAAGGTACCCAGAGTGGGAGCCGGACGAAACATACTTGTGGAAAATAATACGATTGATTAGGAGTTGACAACATGGAAAAGAAAATTTACCTTGATAATGCAGCAACGACGAAGACCAGACCGGAAGTTGTAGAGGCTATGCTGCCGTATTTTAGCGATATGTATGGTAATCCATCCAGTGTTTACGAATTTGCATCTCAGAATAAAAAGGCTGTAGATGATGCAAGGGCGACCATAGCAGAAGCTCTCGGTGCCGATATTACTGAGATATATTATACCGCAGGCGGAACAGAGTCGGATAACTGGGCCTTAAAGGCAACTGCGGAAGCTTACGAGGGAAAGGGGAACCATATCATTACCTCAAAGATTGAGCACCATGCGGTTCTTCATACCTGTGAGTACCTAGAGAAGAAGGGCTTTGAAGTGACCTATGTGGATGTGGATGAAGGCGGTATCATTAAATTGGACCAGCTGGAGAAGGCAATCCGTCCGACGACCATCCTAATCTCTGTTATGTTTGCTAACAATGAGATTGGTACGATTCAGCCGATCAAGGAAATCGGTGACATAGCGAAGAAGCATAACATCCTGTTCCATACAGATGCTGTTCAGGCCTTTGGACAGGTTGATATCAATGTCAACGACCTGAATATCGATATGTTAAGTGCCAGCGCCCATAAGCTGAATGGACCGAAGGGAATCGGCTTTCTGTATATCAGAAAAGGGGTAAAGATCCGTTCCCTGATTCACGGCGGTGGTCAGGAACGACAAAGAAGGGCAGGAACAGAGAATGTTCCCGGTGTCGTAGGCTTCGGCAAGGCAGTAGAGATCGCAATGGCAACCTTAAGGGAGAGAGCAGAGAGAGAGACCGAGCTTAGGAACTATCTAATCAAAAGGGTTCTGACAGAAGTACCTTATGTACGACTGAACGGCGATCGTACGAGAAGACTTCCGAACAATGCAAATTTCAGTTTCCAGTTCATTGAAGGTGAATCCCTGCTGATTATGCTGGATATGAGTAATATCTGTGCCTCCAGCGGTTCTGCCTGCACCTCAGGCTCCCTGGATCCATCCCATGTACTTCTGGCGATCGGACTTCCCCATGAGATAGCTCATGGATCCTTGAGGCTAACCTTATGTGAGGATAATACGAGGGAAGAAATTGACTATACCGTAGACAGAATAAAAGAAATCGTTGATAAGCTTAGAATGATGTCCCCGCTCTATGAGGATTTTATAAGAAAAAGATAATATTACTGGCTTGGCAGATAACCGGCAGGATAAAGTGTTAATGGAGGAATGAATATGTATTCACAAAAAGTAATGGATCATTTTACAAATCCCAGGAATGTGGGTGAAATAGAAGATGCAAGTGGAGTCGGTACTGTAGGAAATGCGAAGTGCGGTGATATCATGAGAATGTATCTGGATATCGATGACCAGGGTGTTATTCGAGAAGTAAAGTTTAAGACCTTTGGGTGCGGAGCAGCTGTTGCGACCAGTAGTATGGCAACGGAATTAGTTAAGGGTAAGACAGTTCAGGAAGCGCTCCAGATCACAAATAAGGCTGTTATGGAAGCTCTGGACGGGCTTCCCCCGGTGAAGGTTCATTGCTCATTATTAGCAGAAGAAGCAATTCATGCAGCTCTCTGGGATTATGCAGAAAAGAAGGGCATAAAGATCGAGGGTCTGGAGAAGCCGAAATCAGACATTGGTGAAGAGGAAGAAAAGATAGAGTATTAAGTCTTAGAACGGAGTTGCAATGAAGAAAGTCGTAGTTGGGATGTCGGGAGGTGTGGATTCCTCTGTAGCAGCATACCTTTTAAAGAAACAGGGTTATGAGGTCATCGGAGTGACCATGCAGATATGGCAGGATGAGGATGTCTGCTCCATGGAAGAGAATGGTGGGTGCTGCGGGCTCAGTGCAGTTGAGGATGCCAGAAGAGTAGCCTCTGCACTTGATATCCCTTACTATGTTATGAATTTTAAACAGGAATTCAAGGAAAGCGTCATTGATTATTTCGTTTCCGAATATCTTCAGGCTAGAACACCGAATCCCTGTATTGCCTGCAACCGTTATGTGAAATGGGAGTCCTTGCTTCAGAGGTCCCTGAGTATCGGTGCTGACTATGTGGCTACCGGGCATTACGCCGGAATTACCAGGCTTGATAACGGAAGATATGTAATAAAGAAATCTGTTACTGATACAAAGGATCAAACCTATGCCTTATATAACCTTACCCAGTTCCAGCTGGAGCATACGCTGATGCCGGTCGGAGCTTATACGAAGGCTGAGATCCGGGAGATGGCACATGAGCTTGGGCTGCCGGTGGCGAATAAACCGGATAGCCAGGAGATATGCTTCGTCCAGGACAATGACTATGCCGGCTTTATTACCGAATACCTGAAGGACGAACAGAATCGAAGGATACTGGTGAATAGCCAGGGGGATATGATTGATGACAAAGCTGTGACCTATGGACTGACTCCCGGTTATTTCGTTGATACGAAGGGAACTATCCTCGGCGAACATAAGGGCTTGGCCAATTATACCGTCGGACAGCGAAAGGGCTTGAATCTTGCAATGGGACAACCGGTTTTTGTTCTGGAGCTAAAGCCGGAAACCAATGAGGTTGTCATCGGAAATGCAGAGGATGTGTTCTCTGACCGTCTATATGCAAATCATCTTAACTTCATGGCATTTGAAGATCTGGAGGGTGAGCTTAAGCTTACAGCAAAGATCCGATATAGCCACAAGGGTGCACCCTGTACGATCCGCAAGACCGCTCAGGATGAAGTGCTTTGTATCTTTGACGAACCGCAGAGAGCAATTACACCCGGACAGGCAGTTGTATTCTATCAGGGGGACTATGTAGTCGGCGGTGGTACCATCATAAGAAAGTAATCATCATTCAAGATTTTGAGGGCGCCGCACGTATTAATATTTATGCATAATAAAATAAGCCAAGTGAACAAACGATCTGTTTACTTGGCTTAAGTTCTATATGTATGTCTGAAAAACGGATATTTTTTGAATGCATAAGGTATGATGTCTACAACTTCTCCATGACGGGCTTTCCTTGAACAAAGGTAGCATAGTAGCGGTAACCCAGACTCTTCAGCAGCTCCTCCACCTTCGGAAAATCGTAGCCGAGGTGTTCCGGACCATGGGCGTCGGAACCGATGGTAATCAGCTCACCGCCTAACTCTCTGTAGCGCTTCAAAACCTCAGTCCTCGGATGAGTGTATTTTAATCCGTAACGTAAACCGGAGGTGTTCACCTCGATCCCCTTTCCCTGGGCCAGGAGTGTCTTAAGCACCTCATCCAGGAGATCGGCATATTTCTCATAGCGATACACGGAATAAACCTTTTCATACGCCTCCTTCCGGCGAAGCTCGATCTCCGGATTACTAAAGTCGGCTCTGAGCACATGTTTATATGCAATCGCTGTGGGGATATATCGTACGACATAATCAATATGTCCGCAGACGTGGAAGCCACCATACAGCTTTACATTATCGATGATTGCCTGGAAATAACGCCGGATACCTTCCTCCTCGGTGATATCCGTCCAGTATTCAGGAAAATAGGGATCCTTACGATCTACTACATGGATGGAACCGATGACAAAATCCAGAGGATATTGCTTTACCAAAGACTCCATCCGATCCTTGATCTGTGGCTGGAGTCCGAGCTCGACACCGGACAGCAGCTCAATCTTTGAATGGTAGATTTCCTTTAATTTAAGGAGCTTTCTTTGACGCTCCTCCATATCAAACACAAAGCTGTAATCGCTGACCTGTGGATAGTCATAATCCATATGATCTGTAAAGCACAGCCTCTTCAATCCCAGATGGATGGCTTTCTCTATCATCTGCTCCATGGTAGCAAGGCCATCACTGGAAAAGTCAGAATGAACATGATAATCTGCAATAAGCATTCTATGTACCCTATACCGACATTCCGTTCCGATGATTGCCGGTACTGCTCCTTTCCGCTAATCTTAAGTTCTTTTACAATATAGGATCGATATACCCTTGCATACATCATAGCAATGACAGCTACAGAAGCTCCATAGGCAATTGCTGGATAATATCTAGCTGATTTGTGTGATTCCGGTAATATCTGTTCCGGACAGCAGGGAATAATTCGTATAATATACTACAAAGCCCGGCTTTCCGCCGGTGGGCTTCTTGACATTCTTACGGAGCGTATAATCAATCTCTACCTTATCGGCATCCTTCGCACCGGAATAATGGGCAGCCAGACGGCCGGCTTCCTCGAAGGTCCGGTCCGGCAGCTGGGCGCCACCGGCCTTAACAATGACATGGGACCCGGGCAGCTTCTTCGCATGGAACCACCAGTCACCGCCCTCAGCAAATTGAAAGGTGAGCTCATCGTTCTGGAAATTATTCTTGCCGACATAGATATGAAAGCCATCCGAGGAGAGATAATGCAGCGGCTTGCTTTTCGGTGATGCTTTCTTGGGGTTGATTTTCGCAACAGGCTTACCGGTCCGATCAATATGCTTCCGTTTGATATACCCAAACTCCATTAATTCTCTCTTCAGCTCGGACAGATCATTTTCATCCGATGCAATATCCAGTGCGGTACGGATTGAATCCAGGTGAGTAAGCTCCTCCTCGGTCTCTTTAATCAGGGAGGTCAGAGCATCGAAGGTACGCTTTAATTTCGAATATTTCTCAAAATAATGCTTCGCATTTTCTATAGGAGTCATCGTCGGATCCAGGGGGATCGTGATTTCTTCATTATCATAATAGTTCAGGGCAGTAAGCTCCTTAGCCCCGGGCTCCAGTGTATAACCGTAGGTTGTAATCAGTTCACCGTAGATCTTAAATTTATCCCGTTTCTCCGTGTCCTTCAGCTGCTTCAACTGAAGGTCATATTTCTTACTGGACCGGTCAATGGCATTCGCCACAACCTTCCTGAGATCAGCGGATTTCTGCCGGTTCCTGGTTACCGTATTCTTCGTTGCGTAATAAGCCTCCAGCATCGCAGAGACAGAAGTGAAGCTCTGAACCTCGCTACCCTCATAACAGACCAGAGGAACACTGGAGAATTCTATGGGGGTGCCCTCCTTCAGGACGATGTTAGGTGAGAAATGTGCCTCCTTCACCTCCTCCATCAGCCGTTCAAAGGTACGGAAGAGATGAAAGCCTATCGTATCATTTAGGACCGAGGTGGATTCGCCCGCATCAATCGATGCCCTGCAGCAGATTTCATTCGCGATCAAGGGACTGATGCCTGTCAGACTGTTGTATATAGCCTTACCGATCGGTAAGGGTTTTCCTAATACCGAGTCGTGAAAGGTCTCGTAATTAATTTTCAATGGATCCTGCTTCTCCGTGGTTTCGGGAATAAAGTAATTCCTTCCGGGAAGGACCTCTCTTACTGAACTGACAAACTGATTGATTCGCTTGATGCTGTCGATGATCACCATACTCTCGTCACAGAAGATGATATTACTGTGTTTACCCATCAGCTCGACAATTAAATATTTGATTTTAAGATCGCCCAGCTCATCCATATGCTCTATCTTGAAATTAACGATACGCTCCAGACCCGGTTGGGTAATATCCAGGATCTTAGCGCTGTTTAAGTGCTTTCTTAACAGCATACAGAAATTCGGAGCCGTCATAGGACTTGGTTTATTATGCTCTGTCAGGTAAATTAGGGGTAATCCCGCCCCGGCGGAAAGCAGCAGCTTATAAGGCTCCCTCTCGTTCCCCTTGACAGTCAGAAGCAATTCATCCTTCTCAGGCTGTGCAATTTTATTGATTCTTCCCCCCAGCAGTGCAGTACGCAGTTCCTCTATTACATTAGCAATTACTATGCCATCCAAAGCCATGTGAAAGTAACCTCCTTATACCTGTAACTCAAGATAGTAAACTGAAAAGCAGGTATATTTACAAAAAACTTGTTCGTTTCATGAATTATAGCATATCCCTTTTGAAAAGAATACCCTTTTATTAATCGTCGGTATATTATTGTATGAAAAGTAAACGATATTATTAGGTGAAACGATATTATTAGGTGAAGTGTGAAAGGTATATAGTTAATATTTATTCGCACAGGATGAATTAATATTATAAAAATAGCTTGCATTATATGGATAAGCCATATATAATGAAAAAAGCAAATACAAAGGGGCATTTGTTTTTTTTGTGCACCTTTTTTTTTGTAATCATTTTTAATCAAAGGAGATTAAATTATGGGATACGTTGATGAGGTTATTGAGTTAGTGGTGAAAAAAAACCCGGCCGAGCCAGAATTTCATCAGGCAGTCAAGGAAGTTCTGGAATCCTTAAGAGCAGTTGTTGATGCGAACGAAGAAAAGTTCAGAAGAGAGGCTCTTCTTGAAAGACTCGTAGAGCCCGACAGACAGATTAAATTCAGAGTTCCCTGGGTAGATGACAAAGGTAAGGTGCAGGTGAATACCGGTTACCGTGTACAGTTCAACAATGCAATCGGACCGTACAAGGGCGGCTTACGTCTTCATCCTTCCGTTAACATTGGTATTATCAAATTCTTAGGCTTTGAGCAGATCTTCAAGAATTCCCTGACCGGTCTTCCGATCGGCGGCGGCAAGGGTGGTTCCGACTTTGATCCGAAGGGTAAGTCTGACCGTGAAGTATTAGCATTCTGCACAAGCTTTATCACAGAGCTTTATAAATATATCGGAGCTGATGTAGATGTTCCTGCAGGTGATATCGGTACCGGCGGAAGAGAAATCGGCTATATGTACGGCCAGTTCAAGAAAATCAAAGGAACCTATGAAGGTGTACTGACCGGTAAAGGCTTAACCTACGGCGGATCCCTTGCAAGAACAGAAGCTACCGGCTATGGCTTATTATATCTTGTTGAAGAGATGTTAAAGTGTAATGGCAAGGACATCAAGGGCAAGATTGCTACAGTATCCGGTTCCGGTAACGTAGCCATCTATGCAATCCAGAAGGCTCACCAGTTAGGTGCTAAGTGTGTGACCTGCAGTGATTCCAACGGTTGGGTTTATGATCCGGAGGGCATTGATGTTGCAGCTTTACAGGAGATTAAGGAAGTGAAGCGTGCAAGACTGACTGAGTACAAGAAGTACAGACCGAACTCTGAGTATCATGAGGGCAGGGGTGTATGGACCGTGAAGTGCGATATCGCTCTTCCTTGTGCTACACAGAACGAGCTTCTGATAGAGGATGCTAAGGTTCTGGTTGCTAACGGCTGCCTCGCAGTAGCGGAAGGCGCTAATATGCCTACCACTCTGGAAGCTACCGAGTACTTAATTAAGAACGGCGTATTATTTGCTCCCGGTAAGGCTGCTAACGCCGGCGGTGTTGCTACATCAGCACTTGAGATGACACAGAACAGCGAGAGACTGAGCTGGACCTTTGAAGAGGTTGATGCTAAGCTGAAGCAGATTATGGTTAATATCTTCCACAATATGGATGATGCTGCGAAGAGATACAACGCAGCCGGTAACTATGTGGTTGGCGCTAACATTGCGGGCTTTGAGAAGGTTGCTACTGCTATGCTGGCTCAGGGTATCTGGTAGAATATATATTGATACAATGTAATCAATGGGACTGCCGCTTTATTGCGGCAGTCCTTTTATATTTTCTCTACTCAGGGTTTCTCCATATTATCTTCACAACAGAATGATAAACTCAGCATGAATGAGACAGAAACAGGTAAGAAGGAAAGAAGTAAGAAAAGAAGTAAGAAAAGAAGAAATAGGAGGAACCCAATGTCAATCATCAAGAAGACAATCCTGATTGAGGGTATGACCTGTGTAAGCTGTGAGAACAGAATTCAGCATACGCTTTCCGTCACACCGGGGGTTGAAAGTGCTGAAGTAAGCTATACGAATGGGCTGGCCATTGTTACCTTTCAGCCTGAGGCGATTAACTTAGAAGAGATTGAGCAGATCATTGAGGCTTTGGATTACAGGATTAAGAGACGATATCAGGAAACAGTAAACAATAAGTTTGATCTCACAAATCTGATTGGAATCGCTGTCATCATTTTTGCCGTCTATATGCTAGCGAAGAGATTTGGCTTATTTCATATCTTTTATAACTTCCCGCTCGCGAAAGAGGGGATGGGCTATGGAATGCTGTTTCTCATCGGTATCCTGACCTCTGTCCACTGTGCTGCGATGTGTAGCGGTATCTGCCTTTCCCAGTGTGTACCGAAGCAGGATGCTTCAATGGGTGCAAGTAGATTCGGTGCCCTTAGGCCCAGTGTTATGTACAACATTGGACGTGTGATTTCCTACACCGTAATCGGCGGAATCGTTGGTGCATTTGGCTCAGTCGTAAGTCTGTCCGGAAGCTTCAAGGGAATTCTGCAGATCATTGCCGGAGTCTTTATGGTGATCATGGGGCTGAATATGCTGAATGTTTTCCCGGTATTAAAGAAATTAAACCCTAGAATGCCGAAGATATTCGCAAGAAAAATCTATGAACAGAAGAAGAGCAACAGTCCGCTATACGTCGGAATTCTAAACGGCCTGATGCCCTGCGGACCCTTACAGGCGATGCAGATTTATGCGCTGTCCACCGGCAGCCCGATCCAGGGTGCAATCTCCATGTTCCTGTTCAGCATCGGCACCGTCCCTCTGATGCTTGCCTTTGGTGCAATCAGCTCCTTATTAAGCAGGAAATTCACGAAAAAGATGATGACTGCCGGAGCGGTGCTCGTACTGATCATGGGTGTGTTCATGCTTAATAACGGTACCAGCTTATCCGGAATCAGTTTAGGCTCCATGATGGGTTCCGTGGGAGCTGTAAAAGGTTCGCAAAATAGCAATGTAGCTGTAATAGAGGATGGAGTTCAGACGATTACCACCACCTTGGCTTCCGGGCGTTATCAGCCGATTACCGTACAGAAGGGGATTCCGGTCAGATGGACAATTCAAGCGGATAAGGGTAATATCAACGGTTG
>JAEZHX010000132.1 GCA_023436765.1 Bacillota bacterium | reverse complement strand
GCTAAGCCGCCGATATCGGTGATGGACTTGATAATCGCATTAATAGGAATGCATAGCAACAGGGTAACTCCGATGCCGATTGCTCCGGCTACAAAGCCCACGATCAGGGTCTCCGCATTAAATACGCGGGAGACATCCTTCTTCGAAGCACCAATCGCACGGAGGATACCGATCTCCTTCGTTCTCTCCAGTACAGAGATATAGGTGATAATTCCGATCATGATGGAGGATACCACTAACGAGATTGCCACGAATGCGATCAGGATATAGCTGATGGCATTGATGATCGTCTTAACTGAGGACATCATCAGTCCTACATAATCCGTATATTGGATCTTATTTTCCTCGGAGACTCCTTTGTTGTATTCTGCAATAATATCGGTGACTTTATCCTTCGCTGCAAAATCCTTAGCATATATATTGATCAAGGCAGGATTATCCAGGTCTGACACTCCCAGGATAGTCAGGTTCTCATCATAGGTTGCATTGGTGCTTTCCTTGCCCATGGCTGACGCAAACATCGCTGCTATAGCATCATCCCCCATGCCTCCGTCCTTCAGCTGTTCGATTGTGGCTGAATACTGTGCCTGCTGTTCCGCAGGAAGGGATGCGATATAAGCGTTTAGCATATCCATCGTAAGCTCTGTTTCTTCCCTATCCTCTTCAGTCGGGAAGGGGATGCCTGTAAATACATCGATGTCCGGATGTGCCAGCTGTTCCTTTACGATTTCACTTTCATTCACCTTATTGATCAGGTAGGTCGTCAGGTCAGCTGTATATCCGATAGACCCAAAGGAGGCGGGTGCTACACTCTCCTCGGAGGGCCTTAGGATACCGACCACTTTGATATCCATAGACTTCTCAATCAGATCCTTCATATAATCATCATCTTCTGAACGGTCTCTCCAACCTGTATCGTGCTTCTCGAAGAAATCGGAGTTCACTAACAGCTTAAAGGTTAACGAGGTTAGTTCCTCATAGGTGTAGGAGGATTGTTTGGTTGTGATTTCATTCCCTGACATCATATCCGTCATAAGCTTTTTCAACTGGCTTTGATCCAGCAGACCAAGGGAATATAATGTATAATCGCTGATTTCATTGTTCTCATCCACAATCAGGACTACCTCATCAAAGCTTTCCGGCATGTGGCCATAGATCACTTCATATTGCTTCTCCAACAGCTCTTTGTTATCCAGCATCTGCATCCAGACATCCGTATTCGTCATAGGGGTGGCAGCATAGGTGCTATTTTCCATACTGCCTTCAGCCATGTTGAAGCCCATCTGGTCCATCACCACGCTGGGGTTAACCCGTACAATCCCTTTAGAGGTATCGGACTTATAGATATTCAGTGGCGTACTATAGGAGTACTGGATATCACTGACATATTCCGATATTCCGCTCTCCTCACTATCGATAAATGCTTTGAAGGCTTCCATGTTGTTGATGGTAACCTCCTGTACCATCGAACTCAGCATATTCCCCATGATATTATTGGAATACACCTTATCTCTGTCATGCTCCGATGCACTTTTATTTGTATCCATCATCGTAGTGATCAGGGAACCGTAATCAACTGACATATGTTCGATGGTTAGTGGGTAACTGGATAAGGTATCCTCCTGAACACTGTCGATATAAGCCTGAACACCGTTGGACAGAGACAGAATCAGGGCGATTCCGATAATACCGATGGAACCGGCAAAGGAGGTCATAAAGGTCCTGGTTTTCTTCGTCAGCAGGTTATTGAGGGATAGGGATAATGCGGTGAGGAAGGACATCGAAGTCTTCTTCCTTCTGCCTCTCTTCCTGCTCTTCTTCTGCGCGGTTACCGTTGTTTCTGTATGATAGGGATTCGTATCATCTATTACCCTACCATCCAATAATTTTATGATTCGGGTAGAGTAATTTTCGGCAATATCCGGGTTATGCGTTACCATAATAACCAAGCGGTCCTTGGCTATCTCCCTTAAGATCTCCATGATCTGAATGCTGGTAACGGAATCCAGTGCTCCGGTAGGCTCATCCGCCAGTAGTATCTCAGGGTTATTAACCAGGGCACGGGCAATCGCCACACGCTGCATCTGTCCACCTGACAGCTGGTTTGGTTTCTTATGTATTTGGTCACCCAGACCAACCTTCTCCAGTGCCTCGGTTGCTCTTTTCTTTCGTTCGGATTTGGATACACCGGACAGGGTCAATGCCAGCTCCACATTGGACAGAACTGTCTGATGGGAAATCAGATTATAGCTTTGGAATACAAAGCCGATGGAACGGTTACGGTATATATCCCAGTCTCTGTCAGTAAAATCCTTCGTTGACTTCTCGTTAATCATTAGGTCACCGCTGGTATAGCTATCCAACCCTCCGATCAGGTTGAGCAGAGTTGTCTTGCCACAGCCGGATGGGCCCAGTATGGATAGGAATTCGTTTTTACGGAATTCGATATTAACTCCCTGCAACGCTGTTACCTTAGAATCCCCCGTTGGGTATTCCTTAACAATGTTAATAAGTTTAAGCATGTATATAAAATCTCCTTTCGATCTATAGCTGCAATATATCTCTATATTCCTTATTTAGCCAGACTAACATATCATAGCTCTATCTGTCATTATAGTCAAATTAAGTTTTCCCGTATTTTATTAAAATTCAATAAATATAATGTACTGTTACAACTACTTTGTTCTTCCGGACTATATGAGATGCGGTGAAGCTGCATCATGGAGGTTTGTATGAAAAAAGTTATTATAAAAGCCATTATTGTTTGTCTCTTGGTGCTGTTTCTTCCCTTTGTCCTAACTCTCCTGCTTAGCAATAAATCAAACCGAATTTATTCCATGGAAGCTATGGATTTCCATGTTTATTATGAAAAAGACAGTACGAAGCAGCCTTTGGAATTTGATCGCTATTTGATTGGTGTTGTCGCTGCGAACATGCCTGCAGGTTATGAGATTGAGGCGCTAAAGGCTCAAGCTGTCATTGCACGTACCTATGCCCTCTATAATATCTCCCTGCTGAAAAAGGATAACCCCGGTAAGCAGGACTTCACCACCTCAGAGCTGGGACTCGCCTATATCAGTCTGGAAGAGATGGAGCAGTACTGGGGCAACGAGGATTATCTTACCTACTTTACGAAGCTGGAGAACTCTGTGATTGGCACGAAGAATGAAGTACTCGTATATCACAATGAGTTGATTCTGCCTGTATTCTTCGATACCGGTTCCGGCTACACCAGAAATGCCTCTGAGGCCTGGGGTGCGGATATTCCCTATCTGATCAGCGTCCAGAGCAAGCAGGATGTCACATCGATTAACTACTTGAAAATCAAGGAACTTCCGGTATCCGATCTGGTCGAAGCCCTGAACAAGCAGTATCCGGACATATCGCTCTCAGAGGAAACCTTCTTTCAGACTGTAAAGGTAAGTGAGCGTGATAGTACCGGCTATGTCACTAAAATAGACCTTGGGAGCCTGACCGTCTCCGGTGAGGAATTTGCCAAGGTCCTTGGGTTGAATTCAAATAACTTCTATCTTGAGGATTATAGTGGTAAGGTCCGGATTATCTGTACCGGAGTCGGTCATGGCGTGGGCCTGAGCCAATACGGAGCGAATGCCATGGCCGGTGAGGGCCATCCGTATCAGGAAATCCTCACCCATTACTATACCGGAGTTAAGCTGATTAATATCAAGAAGTAATAAACTTCTATTTAACTATACTACCTATTGCTTTTTCTGGCCAGGAGTAAAAATTCTTCAAGGTGTAATTTAAGTCTGCTCGTCTCTGACCGATGTTTATCCAGAAGACCCTGATAGAAGCTTTCTGCCTTACGGAACTCCGCTTCTGAAATCTCTGCCTCAGCGTACCGGTACTTCATGAACACTTCCGCAACATCACGGAATATCACCCTATCATAACGATAAATGTCCCTTATTCTGGCCGATAATGTAAGGATTGTATCCTGTGCTCCCAGGGTATAGCCCTCTCTTTTTAGCATCGCCAGTATTCTTAGGAATAATAGGTACATTTTTCGGCTGTAATCTGCCTTCTTAAAGCTCTTCCGGTATTTCAGTCTTAGCACGATGTCGTAGATGAGGAGCAGCAGAAGGACTGTACCAACAGTTATGCTAAGAATAATTCCTCCGATCAATGCACTCGGAAGCTTCTCCTCACTAACAAAATTCAGCGGATTAGTCATAAACTCCTGTGGCATGATCGGTTCCGGTAGATTCATAGCTCCGTTGCTTGTGGAATCATTATTCTTTATAATTTCCGGCCATTGATTATATCGGTAATCGTAAAACGGCGGCGTGGCTTCAAACGGTATCCATCCAACTCCTTCGATATAGGCTTCAGCCCAGGAATGAGCCTTTCTGTTCTTGACCTGATATTCGAAGTTCTCCTTATCCGAGTCGTCCACAAGGAAGCCTTCTACATATCGGGTCGGAACGCCCACACATCTTCCGAGAATAGCCATGGCAGTGGCAAAGGAGGTACAAAAACCCTGCTTATTCTCAAACAGAAAGTAATCAACAAAATCTTCTCCGTTGGGCAGCTCCCCCGGCTTAACACTATACGTATAGGTCCTTAGGTACGCCTCAATCGCCTTTAGTTTATCATAGGTGGTCTCTGAATCTTTGGTAATGGCATTGGCCAGCTCCTTTACTCTGTCGGGAAGCTCCTCTGGAAGCGTAGTATAGTACTTCTTAATATTTTCTGCTCTGTTTTTCAGATCATAGAAAATAAATGCCATATTTCTAAATCTCTTTGCACTGGAGTAGTAAAAATACTCACTTTCTATTTCATAGATTTTATCAGGGTCATACACATCTGAAGCATAGGAGAACTGATCCGCTTCCTGTAGCATTCGTCTAAAATCCTCTCCCTCTAGGTTCATCTCATAGAAAACTGCTTCATAGCGTGTTCCCCCTCCTACAGCCTTCGGGAAGGTAATATTAGCCAGCTCATCCACCGGATTCGCTGTACTCCCATGCACCTCGTACCAGCTGCTTTTAAGAGGATAGAAGAAGGTTTTTGTTTTTATGTTCTCATACTTAACCTTTACAGGCCTATGTTGTACGAACCTGTGATCCTCCAGGGTTTTTAAGTCAACCCTCGAAAGCCCCAGAAGCAGCTCATAATAATCCAGAAGATACTCCTTCTTCTCCTGAATACCGCCCTCTTTACTTTTCTTCCAGCTGCTGCCGGTATAGATGTCACTCACGGAGCCGATGAGATATAATGGATTATCTCCGCTATAGCCACTAACGGTCAGCGCGACCTTATCGTTGTTTCTTAATTCTCCTGCTCCGAGTTTTGCCTCCTCCTCTTCCGAATAACCGGTCATGGCAAGTGAAAATTCAACCGTTCCCTTACCCCGGAAAAACTCCCACTCCGTAATCATATATTCTATCTTATCCTTCATCGTGAAGTAGATATTCTTAACTACCTTCCACTTGATCGGCTCCGTTTTAGAGGGCATCCCGACTGAGATGACTGCCAGTAGAAGACAGATCGGTGCCAAATACAGGATTCCACCTTTTTTATCCGGTCTTCCCGCTTTCCTGTTATAGAATTTTCCAACCTGTTCCACCAGGTTGGTAAGCATATAGAAGATGCCGACGCCCACTACTATCTTGTGTAGCTCCATTTTTTGGAGGCTTACGATGATTAGGGTAGCAAAGATAGCGAAGGATAAAAGTATTTTTACAATTTCCTTCTTAATCAGAAGGTAAAATACTGTCACTCCTGCTGTTCCGATGAAAAGAACCAAAACATGGGCATTTGCCAGATCGTACAGCTCCTTCGAGCCGTCATAGATCCATATCCAATGTGCCAGATCTCCAAGCCATTTGAACGGATTGATATGTAAAATCCAGAATAGAAGCCCTGCTGTCAGAAATAGACTGGCTAGGATCAGATAGGTAACAGGACTCCTGTGGTAAAGGTCAAACAGATAGACCAGCACAGCAGGAATCAGGGAGAAGAGAGCACAGACCAACACATGTGCCCGCAGATGAAAGTACTGATTGATGGCGATTGTAAGCGCCCAGGTCAAAGCCATACTTAAAATAGTATGGTAGCTCCGGTACATCTTATCCCTGTCCTTAAACATGTTTAGCCTCCCCTATTGTTACTTCGATCACTCATATTGCGGTGACCGTCCATTATATGGCTTCTGCCGATAAGATCGCTCCGATCTCATCCTCCGACATAATCTGATAGAGCTCTGCACCTGACATGCGGAAGCTGCTGATCATATCCTTTGTCCCCTCAGAGATATCATCACTGACGAATAGGATACAGAGGCGGTTGCCCCCTGCAAGCACCTGAAGAGCTGCCAAATATAACTCTTTGGTTAACAGGTGAGTGGCGACCACATAGAAAAGTCCTTCATCACACCTGAGCAATCTCTCCCTGATCAGATCGCTGACCGGAGTTGTCGCATGAAAATGTATGGTAACACAGGCTTTATAAAATGCATTGAATTCTTCCTTCGTAGCGATTGAAGCCTTCCTCTTGCCACCCATATCATAGATGATCTGGGAGGGCGTTCCCCGAAGGGAATAGAAATTAGCGATGGCCAGAATACTCTCGATGATTTTGTCCTCTACGATGACCACCTGAAGCTCGTTCTCCTTAATTCTCATCAGATCCATGAAAAGAACGATCTCTGTCTTAGGTTTATGCTGATATTTTCTGCTTAGAAGCTCATTCATTTTAGCGGATGCCTTCCAGTGAATTCTCTTTCGGTTGTCTCCGGGGTAATATTTCCGGATCTCCGTATCCAGCTCCTCCTCGGTGAAATTACTGTTACGGATCGGATTCTTAACATCCACCTGTGGCGGTGCAATCCCGAGCTGTTCCAAGGGTACGACTCTGGGGAGGACGACTGCCTTCAGTTTGGATCCGAGGGGATAAGTTATCTTAAATAGATATAACAGATCTGTTATTTCCACGGAGTCCACACCGACATAATACTCTCCTCGATAATTACATTTGATCTTCGTCGTCATCTTCTCGCTCTCTGCAGGGAGGAGACTGTACTCCGTACTCTGGGCGGTGTCCTCAATCTTGGATTTATCTGTGAGAAAGTTAACCTTCACATTATTGAAGGTGATATAATCTTCATTGGCAATGATGAAGGAATACTCTGTCCAGTCACCCTTTACAACCAGATAGTTTCCCATTGACTGATAGATCTTAAAGCGGAAATAGACATAGAGGGTGTAGAGAAAAGATACGACCGGAAGGAATAAGCACAGATAGAACAGCGCATAGGAAATATTGCCTCCGTAATATGAGGCAAATACCCCGCTGCCTATGATGGCAAGAGCACAGATCAGACGATTTATCTTCATATAATTTCATCCTCGTATAATATGATTTGAGAGCATCTCCGGAGTGCTGACGTGTTGGCTATGCATTTAGTACCGGTACAGGTATTCTGGTGAGGATTGACTTCAATACCTTCTCGACCTTCATCTGAGCTAACCTGGCTTCGGGAGACAGAATAATTCTATGTGCAAGGACCGGAATAACCAGCTTTAATATATCATCCGGAATACAATAATCCCTTCCCTGTAGGTAGGCCTCCGCCTGAGAAGCACGTAATAATGCGAGGGTTGCTCTCGGACTTGCACCTAGAGAAATATTACTGTCCTTTCTGGTTTCCTGAATGATCTTAGTAATAAAGGTAACCAGGTCCTGGTTTACCTTCACCTTCTCCACTTCCTTTTGCATCTCTACCACAGTATCCCCATCCACTACCGGCTCCAGCTTCTTGGTCAGCTGATTGTTTAAGAAACGGTCTGCCATCTTCTTCTCATCACCAGCCTGGGGATAACCGATGGAAATCTTCATCATAAAGCGGTCAAGCTGGGCTTCCGGAAGATTATACGTGCCCAGATAATCAATCGGATTCTGTGTTGCTATTACCATGAAGGGCCTGGACAACGGATAGGTAATTCCGTCCACGGTAACCTGCTTTTCTTCCATTGCCTCCAGTAGGCTTGCCTGTGTCTTCGGAGAGGTCCGGTTGATTTCGTCAGCCAGAATAATATTATTTATGATTGCACCCTTGGAATACTCAAAAGCACCGGTCTGCATGTTATAGATTGACAATCCGGTCACGTCACTGGGCAGAGTATCCGGGGTAAACTGGATCCTGGTAAATCCACAATGGATGGTCTGTGCTATCGTCTTAGCCAGGGTGGTTTTTCCTACCCCGGGCACATCCTCCAGAAGCAGATGCCCACCGCCAAGGAGTGCGATCAGTGTATATTCGATCACATCCCTTTTTCCAACAATGATCTGCTCCATGTTATGTATCATTTCGGCAACTCTCTTTTGATTATCCAATCGTTTCACCTTCTCTTTCCATTAATTCTATCCCTTTCCATTATTATACTTTTACCATATATAATCTACAAGGTAAGAATTACAGTATTTTTTGTAATAATTGCATATAATGGCTGACATTTTAAACATTTATTATCAATATTACTAAAAATGCTGAGCCCTTCTACCGATTTAGCTAATAAAAAACCCGGGACTTTTCCTTACCTGTCCCAGGTTTCTTCAGTGCTTTATTCGTACCGGCTGATGAGTCCGGTTAATAGTTTTACAGTACTTTGAATTGCCAATGCTTCAAATTCGGAGTAGGACATCTCTGCGGAATGATCTGCCTTATCAGAGATAGCCCTTATAATCAGGAAGGGAATCTCGTTTAAATATGCAGCATGAGCAACCGCAGCTCCCTCCATCTCGGTACAATATCCGCCAAATGTGGAGACCAGCCATTCCTTCTTCTTCTGATCTGAGATAAACTGATCACCGCTGACAATCCTTCCGGTGTGGACACCGATTTCACTTATCCCGGTTCGGCAGATCTCCTCTGCCAGCCTGATGAGCTCCGGGTCCGCCGGGAATATCGATTGCTTCATTCTGGGAATGACTCCTGCTTCATATCCGAAGCCTGTTGCATCCATATCATGCTGCAGGGCATCCGTTGAGAGCACGAGATCGGCAATGTCAATCTCATTCCTTAGGGACCCTGCTACTCCCGTATTAATGACCGCATCTATCTGAAATACATTCACCAAAATCTGTGTGCAGATTGCCGCATTGACCTTGCCGATACCGCTGTGCACCACTACTACCGGCTTATGATTCAAGCTTCCTTCATGAAAATCCATCCCTGCTATCTGCCGGATCTTCACCTCCTGCATCCTGCCCTTGAGGATATTAACCTCTTCCTCCATCGCCCCGATGATCCCTATTTTTCTCATTCCATACCTCCGATCTTACTTGTCTGGTAAGTATTGTACCCCATCCATCTGTATAATACAATCAGATAAATCCGGCACATCGTTCTACGAAACCCTATATATAGGCATACATCCGCTATTATCTCTCATGGCTCTGAGCTTCCTTCCGTTCTTCATTATTCTCATCGGTCTCGGCCATGCTCTGATAAATATGGGTGATAATCGTCTCCATCGGCATCTCCTTAATTGAGATATCACTAAAGGAGCACTTCTCGGACAATTCGGCGATAAAATCCGTGATTGTTATGACCTCCAGATCCACACTCACTGTAATATTAAGCTCCGATTCCCTCTCTACAATTTCAGCTCCCCGGGTATCCAGGCTTTCTATCGGATGCAGCAATGTCAGGTGGACAATTTTCTTAGCACCAAGAACCTTTCTCAGATTTTGAATGGAGTCATCAAAGACCTTCTCCCCATGATTGATGATAACCACATTTCTGGCCAGCTGCTCCACATCCTCCAGGTCATGTGTAGTGAGAATAAACGTAGTACCGCGCCTATTCATCTCACGGATGAACTCTCTGATTCTTTGCTTCGCTATGACATCCAGACCTATGGTCGGCTCATCCAGAAACACTACCTTCGGTTGATGAAGCATGGCCATAATGAACTCACACTTCATCCGTTCGCCAAGGGACAGGACTCTGGTGGGCCTGGTGATAAAGTCCTCCACATTAAATAGCTTGGACATAAGGTTAAGGCGTTCCTCATAATCCTTCTCCGATATCCCATAGATGGCCTTATTCATGCGGAAGCTGTCCACCGGCGGAATATCCCAGACCAACTGTGATTTCTGTCCGAAAACAGCTCCAATCTGTTGTACATAGGCTTTACGGTTCTTCGTAGGGTTATAGCCCATGACTGAGATGTTCCCATCCGAAGGATACAGGGTCCCGGTCAGCATCTTAATCGTGGTGGATTTTCCGGCTCCGTTCGGGCCAAGGATACCGATAATATCCCCCTCCTCCACCGTAAAGGACACCTGATTAACAGCAATGACCGGAACCTTCTCCCGGTGAAACAGGGTCTTGACACTGTCCTTGAAGCCGCTTCCTCTTTTATAGGTTTCGTATCTTTTCGTTAAGTTTTCCACTGTAATAATATTTCCCATAAGTTCCCTCCTGTCGTATAGTGACAGTCTATATTTCTTGCCGTTCATCTGTTGATAAGGTTACCGGAAGGGTTGTGATACCTTTCCGTAACGGTCCGTTAGCTTTCCGAATAAATAATCAGCCTCCGACTCCTTGATACTGCCGTACCATGGAACGGTACAAAAGAATTCCGATGCCGAGGAACAGAATACAGGGAATAGCCATAAGGAACATCGTCAGCGACCCTTCCCCTAATAATGCAGTCGCAGGAAAATATCCGATCATAGCTACCGGGATCACCAGCGAGGTCAGCATGACCACCGCCTTAGGAAAGATACTCTGCGGATATTTACCAAAGCTTCTGATACTGTCAAATATCTCAGGTATGCGGGAATTCCCCACCCATTTGAACGAAGTAGCAGCCATCAGCAGCGCCATCCCCATCATTACGGACAAGCCGATCAGGAATAAGGCACCAAACTGCAGCCACATGAGCAGGGAAGGAGCGGCGACATGAAATAAAGCTACAAGGAAGATGGTAAATCCACCGAGGAACAACCCTACCGCGTCGATCGAGAAGGTCCTGGCCATTAGGATGAACATCGTATCCACAGGCAGAATCAGCACCATCTCCAGATTCCCTTCCCGGACATGTTGCATGGTTGCCCATAGGATTCCGTGAAAGGTCATGTCGGCAATCGCCATGGACATCGTAAATACTGATTGAATTAAAAGTACCTCATAAACCGTCCATCCCTCAAAACCCGCCCCGGATCCATAGATCAGCAGCGTAATCAGCGGAAACAGGATATCTCCCAGCAGCATAATGATGCAATTCAATAAGAAATTTAACCGGTAGGTGGAAGCTGCCTGAAATGCTACTTTCATACACTCTCTATAGATTAATAAATATCGTTTCATACAAACAATTCCTTTCCGACGAAATGGCAGAATACTGTCACCCTCCGCAGTCCTTATGCTCCCACCCCGTTAAATCTCCTCATAGAAGCACGGTACAGGACTTCACTGAACGCTATGGTGACCGCTACGGCAGCTCCCTGTATGCATACGATCTCAGGTATGGACATCGTAACACCTGCGAGTTCAAAATTCCCGGTAAAAACCATGACCGGAACGAAGGACATATAAGGGAACGGCAGGAAAAATAATAGCTTCTGCAAAGCCATAGGAAAAAAAACCAATGGAATGAATACCCCTGAGAATGCACTGGACAGCAGATCAAATACCCTCCGGATTCCTGAGGATTGAGTAAACCAGAATGCTGTCATTCCCAGGATATAATGAACATAGAAGTTCATGAGAAATGCAAAGGCTACTGAAAGGACGGTCCATCCAAGGTGCTTCGGTACCATATCGATCCGAAACAGCAGGGTAAATATGAAATAGCAGGGAATGAACTCAAAAATAAGCCCTAACACCCTGTGTCCGAGCTTTTGCGAAAAAGCAAAAAACCTATGATGTATCGGCCGCAATGCAAAGGTCAGAAATTTTCCGGTCCGAATTAACATCTGCAGATTCCAGTCCGCAAAATCCATCGTCAGATAGCTGATCAGGGTTGCTGCACCGAAATAGGCAATCATCTGGGACAGTTCCATCCCGTTCAGCTCCGATCTTCCGCCATAAGCTGCCGTCCAGATGAAATACTGGACGATAAAATATACCGGCCCCACAAAGATGGATACCATGGAGTGGGTGCGGTAGGCACTCCACTCCTTGTAGGTAACCACTGCAACTGCTTTCATAACCTCTAATTTATGTCGTATGTACTTCATAGTTCCTCCCTCTCTTTATTTGGCGCAGAGCGCACTGAAAAGAGGATATTGTTATAATATATAATAGGATACCGGAAGGTCTCAGATAAGTCCTGACCACATTACCGCCGCCGCGTTATACAGGGGTTCCGGACACCATACATCATTTATAAACGGAATGAACCAGGCAGTCACCAGCTTCTCCACCGGATCAATAATCAGGCAACAGCCCCCGGCTCCTTCATGGAAGAAGGTTCCCTTCGAATATAGGCTTGCTTCGTTGTTGCGCATGTCAGGTCCCAGTCCGTAGGCACGGTACAGTCCACCCGAATTCCAACAATAATCCTTAATATTTGGCCCAGTGTATAAGGTAGTCATCTTCTCAATGGTTTTCCTGCCTATGACACGAACTCCGTCTATGTAGCCGCCCTGCTGGAGCATCGTACCGAACCGGCATAGATCATGTGTAGTGGAGCACATGGATCCCCCGGTTCCGGGTATCTTCTTCCAATAAAGGGCCTCCTCAGCCTCCTGATAGGTTCCCTCCATTACTTCTTTTACAAACTTCTCCGTCTCTTCATCTACGATACATGCTCTGGGCACCAATTCCGGGTTGTTTGTGTCAAAACCGGTTTCCTCCATACCACAGGGCTTCACGATGTGCTCCATGATATAATCATTGGCAAACTGTCCGCTGACTCTGCTAATCACCTCACCAAGAATAACAAAGCCAAAGGAGCAATAACCCCACTCTTCGCCCGGCTTCTTCCACATACCGCTCTTTAAGGCTGATGCGACCCAATTTTCCTGTTTGTCTGCCTCAATGAAGTGCCAGGGTGACTGGAAGTATTTATTCGGGAAACAACCCGAATCAGGATGTAGCCCGGAGGTATGGGACAGAAGATGTGCTATCGTTATCTCCTGGAAAGGCGGCTCGTTGAACTCCGGAATAATCTCCCCTAC
Source organism: Bacillota bacterium (assembly GCA_023436765.1). Taxonomy (GTDB): domain Bacteria; phylum Bacillota; class Clostridia; order Lachnospirales; family Lachnospiraceae; genus Mobilitalea. The sequence continues at coordinate 24,416 of JAEZHX010000132.1, read as the reverse complement.
CTTCTGGTTGACCCTCAGCTTACCGTCCTCCACCAGCTGCCAGATTGCCACTGCGGTAAACAGCTTCGTAATAGATGCGATCCTAAATAGCATATCCGGTAGTGCTTCTCTGTTATCCTCCTCCCGGTAAGACAATTTACCGACAGCATTGTAAGCAAAGCTCTTCCCGTCCCTCACCATACAGTAGCTGGCACATTGAATCTTTTTCTTTGCCACCATATCCTCAAAATGTCTGGTCACAGCTTCTACTCTGGTAGGGTCATAACCCACTTCTTCGGGCTTATAAGGTGTATTGATACTCTTCATAGCATTTCCCCCTTTTTTATATTTGATTCCAACGCTCTATATCCGTTATGCTTCCGAGCCATCTCCATGATAGCATTCGACTATTCCATACAATGACTCTCATAAGAATGAATATTACCAAGACCCATCTGCATGGACCTTAAATATAATGTTATGCTTCATTATACATCAAATTACAGATTTGTAAATATTATCTCCCCCTTATGGCCTGCACTCCCCATTTAAAAAACGTAGTTCCATCACTTCACATAACCCCGACTGCCCGCATATATTTTAATGGGAAAGAAAAGACTTTAGATGATAAAGACGCTGCAGAAGTTTTATAAAATGACTTCACAAATAAATCATTTGCAAAAAACACATAGGTGAGATAAAATGAACTCGGTTATGGAATATAACCAGATACCAACGCAGGTCATAGGAGGATTAGCTAATTATGGTATACAAGACATCCGGGGTATGCAGCAGCGAAATCAATTTTGAGATAGATGAAAAAAATGATACCATCAAATCTGTCAGCTTTAAGAACGGTTGTGCAGGAAATGCCTTCGGTCTTTCCAAGTTATTAATCGGCATGAAGGTGGATGATGTTATCAGCAGGCTGGAAGGTACTCCTTGCGGTTTTAAGACTACCTCCTGTCCGGACCAATTAGCCAAGGCGTTAAAGAAATGGAGGGCAATTGAGTGAAACGCATCGTATTAACAGGCGGAGGAACAGCAGGTCATGTCACACCCTGTATCGCCTTACTTCCGGGGCTGAGAGAGGAAGGCTACGACATCCATTATATCGGATCCCAGAACGGGATTGAACGTAAACTGATTGAAGAATTAGGAGTTCCTTACTACGGGATATCCTCTGGTAAATTACGGAGATATTTTGATCCAAAGAACTTTTCAGATCCCTTTAAGGTAATGAAGGGATATTTTGAAGCGAAAAAGCTTCTCAAGAAGTTAAAGCCGGATGTTGTTTTCTCAAAGGGTGGCTTCGTAACCGTACCGGTAGTTCTGGCCGCTAAGAAGGTTAAGATCCCGGCAATCATCCATGAATCCGATATGACACCCGGCCTGGCGAACAAATTAGCTATTCCTGCCGCCAGAAAGGTCTGTGCTAATTTCCCCGAAACCCTGAAATATCTTCCCCCGGAAAAGGCTGTACTGACAGGAACCCCGATCCGGAAGGAGCTTTTCTCGGGTAATAAGCTTCGTGGTCTTGATTTCTGTGGATTTACCGCAAATAAACCTGTTATTTTGATTATCGGAGGGAGCACCGGTTCAAGAGTCATCAATGAAGTGATTCGGGGTATGCTGCCGACCCTGTTACGGGAGTATCAGATCATTCATCTCTGTGGGAAGGATAATCTGGAGGATAAGCTGTCGAATTTAGAGGGTTATGTCCAATTTGAATATATCAAGAAAGAGCTCAGTGACTTATTCGCTGCTGCCGACCTGGTCATTTCCCGAGCCGGAGCGAATGCGATCTTTGAGCTTCTGGCTCTAAGAAAGCCAAATATTCTGATTCCACTATCCCTAAAATCCAGCCGCGGTGATCAGATCTTAAATGCTGAATCCTTCGAGCGTCAGGGCTACTCCTATGTACTTACGGAAGAGGAGCTGAGTGTGTCCAGTCTTTTGCAGGCGATTGAAGAGGTAATGGGAAATAGAAATAAGTATATAGAGTCCATGAATCAAAGCGAGTTGAATCATTCTGTCGAAACGATTATAGGATTAATAAAGGAGTGCTGATCTGGACTACATAAAAAGGCTATCCCTGAGCCGGATGAGGTTACTGACCTCCGGCTCGGGATAGCCTTATCATTTGCTTTGATCTACAGGCTTCCTTGCCGTACCGGATTATTTTATCCTGTCTGCAATTGCTTTCGCAAGCTTAGCTGCATCACCATCCGCATACCTTCCATGGGCCCAGGTAATCTCAACCCGGTCCTCATGAAACCTGGGAATCAGATGAATATGAAAATGTAATACGGTCTGCCCGGAGACCTCTCCGTTATTCTGGAGAAGATTCAATCCGTCAAAGCCCAGCTCCTCCTTCATGGCAAGTGCTACCTTCTTAGCCACCGGAAGTGCCTTAGCAGCAATCCCCTCCTCCAGCGCAAAGAGGTTCTCACAGTGTTTCTTGGCCAGAAGGATGGCATGTCCCCTATTGGCCGGAGAAATATCCATAATCACCTTAAAATCCTCGTCCTCATAGATGGTGTCTGATGGTATCTTACCCTCAATGATCTTACAAAAAATACAGTTATCGTTCATAAAAGCTCCTTTCCGCCCAAGAATTCTGCTTTGTGAATTCTTTATCCTCGAGTTCGTTTGTCAGACCAATTAACGTGTGGCCAATCTGTCTTCCACTGTCGATTGTTGTATTACGCTTAACATTGCATAATTTTCCATAATTTGATACTATCATTTTATCGAACGTGTTCAAAAAAGGGGGTTTTATCATGTTACCTGAACCAAATCAAGATTCGCTCGCTTATCTGGTCAAAGAGAATCCCGCGCTTGAGGCTGCCATTCAGAGCATCACAGATGACTATAAACAGACCACCTCCATGTTCATCCATGAGCTGCGCAATCCTCTGTCCTTAATGAAGAGCACCCTTCAATACATAGAAGCCAAGCATCCGGAAGCAAAGGAATTCAAATACTGGGAACAGCTTCAGTACCTCGTACAGGATATGGAGGTCATGATGGCAGATGCCTCTCAGCTGAACACCGGCAATAGTGTGAACAAGGCAAATCATAATCTTTTGATTCTACTTGGAAATACTGTTAGTAATTTTATGCCCCAGGCTGCGGAGCAACAGATTGACCTGAGCCTGGAATGCGAGGACCACTGTGAAGAATATTTCTATACCTACTCCTGTGATGCGATTAAACTAAAACAGGTATTTTCCAATTTGATCAAAAATGCTTTTGAAGCCACTGCACCGGGTAATTTCATCCGAGTCACCTTAAAATATCTTCCCGGTGATGAGCAAAGTCTTCCCAAGCTTTCCATCCGGATCAGTAATAACGGGATACCCATCCCGGAGGATGAGATCGACAAGATCTTCGTACCCTTTGTCACCTATAAAAAGGGAGGTACCGGAGTCGGACTGGCTGTAGCTAAGAAGATCATTGAATTACATTATGGGTCGATTGGTGTCAGCTCCAATCAGGAACTGACCAGCTTTACGATCCTGCTTCCGCTCTGAACCGTGTGCTTATAGGATATTAAACTGAAATACCTGGTCAAAGGTACGGAGTGTTTTAAAGTTACCCTTGGCTGTCAGTTCACTGGACATAAAGGCACCTTGGAAGGTAATCCTTCCAAGCACCAGCCGGTTCATGACACTATGGGTAGTCTTTGCAATCACATCCGCATCCGGCTTTTCCCCGTAATAGCATTTTAAGTGCTTGTTATTTATCTCTACCACTAAGGTCTTCTTCGTATCCGTCATCGTTATTGTATAGGTAGCTACAAATTCCTCCAACGGATGGAAATTGTCCTTTAGATTCTTAATAAACTCCTGGCCGGTTTCTCCGTCTCCGCTGTCCAGCTTATCCTTATACATCTGCGTCAGCTCTTCGATATCCTCCTTCTGCTTCTTCACATACGCGTCATCAGAAACATACATGGACAGCTGCTCACTCTCCTGAGGCGTCAGTACAATCGGGCTGCCGTGCAGAAGATTTTGCTTCACTGCTGCATTACTCATCGGCAGCATCCTTCGCTTCTGGTTGATGATCCGGTAGAAGGATTCTGCTTTATCCTCAATACTCTTCGTATATTCCGGGTTCGTCTCAAATTCGATATGATCCTCCACATAGGCACATATACCGTAATAAGGAGGGATTCCACCTAGCATCTCCCAAGCCTTCACTAAGGTCAGCTCAGCATCTCTCTCTCCATAGGTGGTAGCCATTACGACCGGCAGCATATATAATTTGCTTATCTTATCCTTATCACCATAAAGCCAGCAGGAGTCTAAAAATTGCTGCATCAGACCACCAACACCGAACCATTCCACCGAAGCGGCAAGAATGACCCCATCCGCTTCCTTCAATGTCTTCGGGAGCATCGCTATCGTATTCTTCTCTTCATAAAGGTTGTATCTGGTAACATGGACTCTGAGTTCCTCCAGAACAGCTGTCAGCTTACTGATGACATAGAGAGTCGGATCTTCAATCAATCCCCGTCCACCATAATAAATATTAACCTTCATATAATCTCCTCCCGTAGCCCCTTATAGGGGTGTCGCTTCTTTCGCCTTTTTCTTCCGATACATCAGGATGGCCAACAGTATGCCCCCGATAAACCCACCAACATGTGCCGCATTATCGATTTGTGAAGCGGCTATTCCGCCATAGAGGCTGATGGCCGCAAATAAGATAATCTGCCTGCCGCTGAGATCCTCCAGCCTTCCCCTATTTACAATAATTATATAGGTCATTGCTCCGACGATACCGAAGATGGCGCCGGAGGCTCCGATGGAGTAAACATTCTCTTCCTCTATCATATTATAACTGATGGAGGTTATCCCTGCAATCATTCCTGATCCAAAATAAATAAGCAGATATTTTAATTTACCGGCAGCCCGTTCCAGATTGTCTCCGACAAAGAATGCTACAATCATATTATTGAGCAGGTGCTCCAGATCGGAGTGCAGAAACATAGAAGTTAGGAGTCGATAGAATTCCCCATTTTCCTTTACCTCATACCAGTTCAGGGAAGCTTTGGCCATAATCTCCTCGGTGCCCCCGAATATTCCCGTATAATGGACCACAAAATGAATTAATATATTTACTGCAATCAGAGTAGTATTGAACAGAGTGATCCAATCGGATCTATGTCGGTTTGGTCCTGTTTTCCCATAGCCTGTCGCGTTATTGTCGTAATAAGAGGGGAACTCCATCTCCGTAATCAGTTCCTCATTCTCCAACAGCTCCTCCAGGTCCTTCTTAAGGTCCAAATAATCCGGTGCCTGGTTCTCGTAGATCATAAGGCGCCTGTAGGTCAGGTCGATGATCCAATGATTGTCCTGATCCAGACAGTATTTCTTCGCCCTGTCCGGGTCCTCTGTCATAATCAAGCTTAACAGCTGTACCTCCATAAAGCCGTTGGCAAGGAACTTATCCTTAATGTTCTCCAGAATCCTTGCGTATTCCAGTGCCGGCAGCTCGTCGCCTGAAGGCGCATGGAACAATATCATAATCTCCGCGGTTAAATTTACCTGCCGATAGAACAGAAAAACTCCGTTCATCTTGATATCAAGCATGATAAAGTTCCTTATTCGTAATTGATACATTAACCCATCAATGATCCTCATTTATTCATCCTTATCCAATATCATCTTGAACACGTATTTCTAGTATCATTAGTTCCTATCACCTTCCATGCTATTCCATGAACCTATCAGGGTATTCTATTCCTCCCAGGCAAAAGATCTTGTCACGGCACGCTTCCATCCTTCGATTAATCCATCCTTTTTCTCCATCGGCATGGACGGCAGGAAGGTCTCTGACAACGCCCAGTTTTTCTTAATCTCATCCGTATCCTTCCAGAAACCCGTAGCCAGTCCTGCCAGATATGCTGCTCCCAGGGCGGTTGTCTCGATGCATTCCGGCTTCAGGACGCCGGTCTGCAGAATATCAGCCTGAAACTGCATCAGGAACCGATTCGCACAGGCCCCGCCATCCACCTTCAGTGATTTAAGGCTTGTTCCAAGATCGTGCTCCATGGCCTTAAGTACATCATGGGTCTGGTACGCGATGGCCTCCAATGTTGCACGGATGATATGCTTCCGATTACATCCACGGGTAATTCCTACTATCGCTCCTCTCGCATACTGATCCCAATATGGAGCGCCTAAGCCGGTAAAAGCAGGAACCACATAAACTCCGTTCGTATCCTCTACCTCTGTGGCGTATTTCTCACTCTCTGCCGCGGTACGTATCAGCTGTAGCTCGTCCCTCAGCCACTGAACCGCCGCACCGGCTACGAAGACACTGCCCTCCAGGGCATACTGAACCTTATCTTCGGTGCAGGCAGCGATCGTCGTCAATAGTCCATGCTTGGAGGTAACCGCTTCATCTCCTGTATTCATCAGCAGAAAGCAGCCAGTTCCATAGGTATTCTTCGCTTCCCCCTTGGTAAAACAGCATTGTCCGAACAAAGCTGCCTGCTGGTCACCTGCAGCTCCTCCAATCGGTATCTCCGATCCGAACAGCGAGCGGTCTGTCATTCCATAGATACAGCTGGAGGGCTTCACCTCCGGCATTAGGCTCCTGGGAATCCTCAGTTCCTCAAGGAGCTTATCATCCCATTTCAGTTTCCTGATATCAAAAAGCATCGTTCTGGATGCATTGGAATAATCCGTTACAAAGGTCCTTCCCTTGGTCAGATTCCAAATCAGCCAGGTATCCACGGTACCGAACAGAAGATTTCCCTTCTCCGCCTCCTCCCTAGCTCCCGGAACATGATCCAGGATCCAGGTTACCTTAGTTCCGGAGAAATAAGCGTCCGGAATCAGTCCTGTGGTCTGCCTGATATAGGGCTCCAGCCCACGATTCTTCAGATCCATGACCATATCTGCAGTCCTTCGGCATTGCCATACGACCGCATTACTGACAGGCTGTCCCGTATGCTTGTTCCAAACCACAGTGGTCTCCCTCTGGTTCGTGATTCCGATGGCGGCAATCTCATCCGGAGCGATACCGAGCTTTGCCATTGCCTCTGTGGCAACAGAGATCTGAGAGGACCAGATCTCCATCGGATCATGCTCCACCCAGCCACCTTTCGGATAAATCTGTGTAAATTCCTTCTGTGCCACGCTCTTCATCCTGCCAGCTTTATCGAATATAATACACCTGGAGCTGGTTGTACCCTGATCCAATGCCATCACATACTGCTTCATTCCGATTCCCCGTTTCTATCTGAATTATTTCAGCTTATTCTTATGATTCATTTCCTTGTATCTTCATTTTATATTATACCATAATATAGAGAAGATAAATCCATTGTATCACTGAAATCCCATATTTTACAATATGTTTATATAAACCAAAGCTATGAATTTTTCACGTATATATAAATCATAAAATGATCTGTTCTCTTTATTATGAAACGGTTATCGCACAAAAAAACAGGAAGCACTTGCATCCTGTCGAGTTACTATTTTCAATACGACTTGTTATTATTTTATATCTACTGTATATTATTAATGAGGTGATAATTATGCAGGTATTGGTTCATTATACATATGATTCCGATTTGATTGAATGCCCCGATGATATCGTTGAGAAATTAGTATATTACCAAACAGAATACGATAAATGGGCTGTTGAACATGATTGTATTGTAGATTTAGAAACGTTTATTGAATGGGTTAACCAAAAATACTTAAAAGATAACGTAAAGAAAATTTGCATTATAAATACTGGAATACATCCTACAGAAGAACAAAAAAAGTTACCTAAATTGTATTACTAAATATACTGTAATAATAGGGTGGCTTTCCTACCTGCTACCTCCTGCGAACTGGAGATGGAAGCAAGCCACCCATTCTTGCCTTATAGTGCTATACTGCCATTTACGATAATCTGTACAATACTACTTCACTATAAATGTATAACTGATATTAGCAAGGGATATCTCGTCTCCGGATTTCAGCTCCTTCTGTTGATAGGTCATCAGCACCTCCTTGTTGAGATAGGTCCCGTTGGTGGAGTTTAGGTCTGTAATGTAATATCGGTCACCCTCCCTGGTGATCTTCGCATGATATCGACTAACAACCTCTTTTTCAAGACAGTAATCCACATTTTTTCTGAGTTTTCCGATGAAGAAGGGGAAATCTGTGATTGGGATAGGGTTATAGTCAGTTCCCTCCATGGGCTTTAACATACAGCAATACTCCGGTTCGCAGGCATTCAACAGACAAGTGGGGTTAATCAACTCCTCTTCCTCCTCAGATTCCTGCATATCACATCCGGCTCCCCTCTGTATTCTTGCTCCGTCAACTGAGGTTTCCTCCAATCTTGGATCATGGTAATCCTTAATGGTGATCATCTTGGTTATCCTATTCTTCTTATCCCAAAGCTTCATGATCAGATAACCACAGCAGCTGAACAATATCAGAAGGATTGCAAACAGCTTGCTGTAATCAATCCTATAGCCCAGGGCATTATAACATAGCTTTGTTTTCATACATAGGAACAGCACCAGTAATACTGCCAGACAACAGCCTGCTGTACCCAAATAGGTTTTTATCGGATAACAAACTGCCTCCTGTTCTCTGGATTCCTTCTCCAACATGATAGGGAATCCCCTCCGGGCTTCTCTATTTATATCCGGTTCTATTAGCTCTGCCCTCTGTCTCCGTACCGAATCCTTACTGCCTGTTACGGGAGAGTTCTTACACATGAAATCATCATATACGTCACCGAGGCCGGAATTGTTATGGTTTCTATCGGGGCTGGCCATTTTGGGACTCCTTTCCCCTACGATTTCAGGTCGGGACTGTCTGGATCTCTGTATGATTTGTAGCATATGGTCAAAGGCATAGCCCTCGTCCTTCCCTGCTGCATATAAGTTATAGATTAAGAGTACGGCCTCCTTATCATTATAATCCACTTTATTCATAAGATATTCTATGAAGTTAATCACCTGCTCCTTTACCTCTTTACCATATCCGGGCAGATAACAAAGCTCATAACTACCAGTATTCAGATTAAGGAAGATTGTCTCGGGACATAACAGAAAACCCCTCTCATCCAGCAGGTACTCATACGATTTCAGTATAGTTCCGATCGTATCAGTTAATAGCTGCTTCAGAGACTCCTTGGATAATGAGGACTTCCCCAGCAGATTGGCTAAGGATTGCTTCGCCGTAATATCATAATAAACATACACCTGACCATCCAGTCTTCGGCAATCCGGCTTAAGGACTCCGCTTAATCCCTCAGCTTCCAGCATGCGAATACAGTAGGTGCTGGTCTCATCATAGGTATGTTCGGTTATCCTCATATAATTATGGTACAGATCCTTAGTATACTCTATCAGCATAATGCCTCCGTGATAACGCTCTTTTATAAGAAGCTCACTCTGGGGATTCCGATCATGGGTCCCCGATTACCTTCCTAATATTTTATCTATCCTTCCCTTAAGCTCCTCAAAACCCTTTATTCTACTGCCTGTATCCAATACCACTTCAGAGATTCGTATGAATTCAGAAGGATCATGGATCCATCTTTCTGCTTCAACCGTTATCTTTCTGTCCGGATGAAAAAATTCCAGGATGCCCTTCATAGGAACCTCAAATTCGCCCTCCAAGGCAATCCTAATCGTAAGTCTGTTCACCTCGACCTGGATATCGGTAATCTCAGTAAGGAAAAATCCTTGCTCTAGGATCTCCTGCAGATAGTCCTCCAGCTCCTTCTCCTGCTGCTCTGTATCTCCTGTTAATAGATAGAATACCCCACGATTTCCTATGTTCTCATATTCCACCTTGCCGGTCCTCATATCAGCTTCATGCTTTGCCGTTATAGCTCCTTTGTGAAGTACCTCATCCAGTATACCTTCCATCCTGCTTCTGTCGTGAAGGTAGAAGCTCAAGCATACCATGGAAAAGAGGATGAATAGGATCATCGGAAGAAGTAATGCCGCTTCCACCGTTAAACTTCCCCGTAGTTTTTTTTTGACCATAGTCTCACCTCTTCCCCTCGGTTGACCAACTAGGGCCCTCCCTCTATCCAACAGCATCTAATAAGCTGATCAGAATCAATATCACCCGGCATTGCGATTTTTCAAGACAGTGAACACCTATGCGTTCAGTCCTGCCCTGGTTCCGATCAGGTGGATTAAGTATGCCACAAAAAGAAAAGGGATAAACGGGATGCTTTTCTTACGATCGGCAAGTCGAAAGAGAAGCAGTATGATAGATACGAGGGCTGCGGCAAATAAAGCAATGGCGAACAGCTCCATATTGCCCCAGAAGCCCAAGCAGATTCCGCTAACACAGAGCAGGTATCCATCCCCCATACCAATCTTACCTCCGGTTGCCTTGCTGGTTATTATGATTCCGACTCCAACCAGTGTACCAATGGCTCTGTCTACTATAGAGATACTATGAGAGAAGGGCACTCCGGCACAGATAAGAACTGCCCCGACTGCTATGATCCAGAGATTGATCTTCTTCGTCCGCACATCCTGTAGAGATGTAACGAGCAAAAGGATTCCCAATATTCCTTCTATGATTAGGTCCGCCATATAACCTCCTGACTATATATGATTGCATCACTTCTTCCCGCACCTCTTGCACGGAGACCGATCCGCCACCTCAGAAAACGGCACCTCCCTCACAGTTCTTTTTAGGCCGGAGCACTCCCTAAGGATATGAAACCTGTCTCCGTCTTCCGTAATATAATAAGCCCCTCTGTTTGACCAGGAAGATACCTCCTTTCCACAGCAAAGCTCACAGGGATAGTACTCTCCACCGTTCTTATTCCTGCGATCATCCGGCAAGGTGTTGACTTCCTCGATGGAAATGTTTAAGTGGGAACAGCTTCTGTCATTATGGTAAACGGTACCTGTAGCGGTGATATAAACTAACGTTTCCTCTCCAGAGTTACCCTCTTTTATGATCGTGTAGGTGGCAGGTACCCGATGCCCCGTCCACGCTCTTAAGCGTACCCTCTGTATCATTCGCAGATTCTCTAATCCGAACAGCCAGATTGGGAACTTAATTTGATACCGAGCAACGATATCGATGAAGTCCTGCTCCAGGACCCGACTGTTATAAAAGCTGATTTCCCCGAAGCCTCCCTTGATACAGGTATTGTTAATCTGAGGAAGGTCCAGCTCCTTCTTTAAGAGTCCCTTTACTAATATTTCGCCGGTAAGTACCTCGGCCGCCTCCGATAAATCCAGCTCATAGTCATCACCGAATAGGGAGAAGTCAATCGTTGCGAAATCCTCTCCACCCGAAAAATCCTCATAAATATAAGCTGCCCTTGCCAGAGATAATCCGGTCTTCGTGATTGCATTCTGGATATGCTCTTGAACTGTAATGATCTGAAGAAAATATAAGAGCACCAGGATGCAGAACAGAAAAACAGGCATCACAATCGCCGCTTCTACCGTAAGGGAAGCATTCCGGAAAGCATACTGGAAATCTGCCCTGATGCCCTCTTCCTCCTGATCCTTTAACCTCTGTTCATGCATACATTCATAATCTCAATTCTTTATAATTGTTCCGGATGGCCCGGGATGTCCGTTCTTCCTATACCTAAAGCAAATGATTTCCTGGAGAGAGATAATTATTTTTTGGGGTAATAGTTGAAAATAGAATAAAACAGAAGAGCGGACGTCCCGAACCACCCGAAAGAAGTTCATATTTGTCATTTCGGAATATATGAATAGGTCTCTACGAAAGAAAATTTATCACACATAGTATTTTCGGTTTCAATAGCTGTAGCCGGCCTTAACAGGAAACTGAAATCCTTTTATATCAGCTGCCAGAAGTTTTTTTACAAAGCCCAGCGCTATAAATTTTGACTTAATATTAAATTCGGCCTCTGCCTCTATGCCGAAGACGCAGTTTTGCAGGGAAAAGCTGTTCTCATAACGCAGCCTGATATTCTCCTGGATCAGATCCATACAGCGATAGGAAATCTCCGCCTTGTCCTTCAGGAATAGGAAGATTTTCAGGTAGTCCGCATAGGATAAGGCCAACGCCCCCTTTTCCTCCGGGTAGCCTGCTGCCTTCGTATGGATATACTCTCTCTGCAAGCAGAGCAGCTCACTAAAGTTAAGACCCACCTGTTTCTTAAATATCGGTACCTCCTTACCAAGGATAAGGGCACAGGTATCGACCAGGGCTTCTGCAAAGGCCAGCAACACAACCAATACTGTCTGTGTGATGGAGACAAGAATCGGAAGTCCCGTAAATCCCACAAGGCCTGCTGCTATAATCCTCGCCTCATTCCATTTCGCCCTGTCCCCCAGAAGACTGGTAAAGTTCAGTATCATGCGGATGAGTATGATCTGTGTCAGGATGGCGTTCAAATTCTCCCTGTCAGACGCTTTGCCCATCAGGAGGTATTCCTGTTCGTAGTCAAGTGCAGATGGTTTTCTTCCGGAGGTATCCTCTCCTTCCATCGGTAATCGGTAAAAATGCTCCTGCAGATATGCCTGGAACAGGAGGTGTTCAGCTGCCGCATTGGCTGCCCCGCCTAATTCGGAGGCAAAATCATACTCACCGAAGCCAGCGAACAGACCATCCAGACCAGATTTTTTACCTCCAATCACCATACTCTTGAACAAGGAGCCAAAATCAAATCCCATGCCGGCCTCTTCAGATAAGGAAACGATATCGGAGGGAAGTGATCCTTTCATAAGCTCCTCCTCAGAGACCATAGAAGGATCTATCACCAGACCGGTAAGACCTTCCGTAACCAGCTCTCCGATTGCGCCCAGAGGATCCAGGGTACTATTCTTTTGAATCACCAGGCTGCTGTAATCAAGGGTCAGACCCTCAATATGATATGTCCTGAAGGTTTCCCCCGCACTGGCAAAGCATGCCTGCGCTTGATCAAAATTCAAACCCTCTAGTTCAGTCCCTGCTTCCATTAGGTAGGCATCTGCTGCAATAAGGATTTCCTGATCCTGTTTCAGAACCTGCTTCATACCGGGGAAATCGTAGCCAAATGTATTACCTCTCTGATATTTCTTTAGCTCCTGAAGGCCCTCCTCCATCGTGGAGTAGATTTCTTCTCCCAGCTCCTCTTCAGCCTCTGTCAGACTTCCTTCATAATTCATAATCAATTCGTCTGCTTTTCCTGAGGTTAACAGGATATCGTCAATTACCGCTTCTGCTTGTGGTATCAGCGTCCTGAGCGCTCGCGTCAGTAATACGATTTCATCTCTGTGGATCCGGATTTCTTCAATTATGGTAAGCTTCTCCGACTCACAGTTCGTCAGCTCCAACTCCATACTGCTTAGCTGTGTTTCCAGCTCACTGATATATTCGCTACAAGCTTTTAGCTGAGCGCTGGCTTCCTTCGATGCTTCTTTATCCTTCTTTACAGCCTCCTGCTGAGTCTTTAGCTCTCCCAAGGTAGTTTTTGCCTCAGAAATTTGCTGTCCGGTATTCGCAATTCCGGTCTCCAGTAATTTGATCGATTCCATAATACTATCAAGCCTTCGAAAACATTCTCCGATTTCTGAAAACCAGACTCCGGGGTCAATATAGTTACCGGCAATAGCAGTGAAAATGCTGTCATTATTAATTCCTGTCTTCTCCTTTGTCACTGTTCCGAAACATATTTTCTTGATAAAATCAGATACTGTTTGAAGTGTTCCTTCCTTATTCACCTTCAGACCCTTTTTCGTCGTACCTATCCCATCATAGAGCGTCATCAGCTGCAGGATGCCCTCATCTATTGTGACCAGCTCCTCCTCCACCTGTAGCTTCTCTTCGTACAGAACGCTGACCTTCTCCGGCTTCTCCAAAACGGACATCTTGTCCAGTAATAGCTCCATGCCATTACCAAGCTCCCTGTACTTCATATACTCCACGGCCTCATTCAGGAACAGCTCTCCCTGATAATCCATCAAACCGGTAGTTTCAGCCACAGTTAAGGAATCTAGTGAGATATCGTATAATTCAAGGTCCTCGGTTGGATAGGATAACTCCTTGTTCGGCGTAAAGGTATAGGACATATAGTCCTCTAATCTTTTTTCCATCTCCTCCGTACTGACCCCTCTTCCGCCATACCCTGCCTCCAGGGCGAGCAGATGGTATTCCTCCAGAAGAGGATCATAAAACTCTGCCAGTACAGAATCCATCGCAGTTGTTAAGGCTCTTTCTGCAAATATCTTAGCAGTATTAACTCTGGCTGATTCGAGGATTGCCATCACAAGAGAAAGAATGAGCAGGAGCACCAGACTTAAAAATACTGTAATAGCTCCATCGGCGTACTTATTCCGGGTCCGTATATCCAAAGGCATCCCCCTCCCTGTTATTCTGGCCTGCCTCAATCGACTAGATTAAATTCCTTTCACTCTATCACTGATCAAATCAACGATGTTACCAATTAACTCCGTGATTTTTGTCCTAAAGATAATAACAAGTCCAATCAACACAACGATAATCAGGATGATTTCGATTACCCCAAGACCGTCCTCTTTTTTCTCCGCCAATTTCTTTATTTTACTATTCATCTTCATCTGCTTCCATCCTGCCCTTAGGCAGTCTCCTCTCTCCATATTCTCTCCCGTAGTCCATCTCTCAACTGTCACATGCCCGGTGGAAACTCTCCTATCTCTATGAGTTCCGGGTGTCAATATTCTACCTGTTAAATACCGAAGGATAAGAATGCCGGTATCATAATGATAATCAGTACAATCATAAACATGACCATCATCGGTCCTAACAGCTTCGTTCCGGCTTCTTCTCCTAAGCGCTTGGCAAGCTCCTTACGCTCTTCGAATGCCTCCAGGGCCTCTCTCATTAACAGCTCGGCCAATCCTTTATTTCCTTTCTTAAGATTCTGGGAAATCAGGGAACCGAATTTTATAAAGGTAAGTACCCCCGTTCTTCTGCCGAATTGCTCATAGGCATTGCCCTCCGGAACACCAAGCTTTATCTCGTTAGCAGTCAGCACCATCTCTTCATAGGCATAATGTCTCTTTGCTGCCCCGCCCTTGCTCTTTCCGGCATAATCCTCGGCAATCTTGCACCAGGCTTGCCTGATCGTCATTCCGGCATTCAGCAGAAGGTTAAATTTATTAATAATCTCGGGGTAGTCTATCAGCATTTGATTCTCTCTAAGCCTCATTCGCTTCTTGAGCTCACTGTCTCCTAAAAACCATGATACTGCTGCCAGAATTATCCCCGTTAGGATAAGTAAGGCTCCATTCTCCTGTTTCTTCTCCTCCCAGCTTAAGGAGTAACCCTCCATGCTGTCCGGCAGCTTCAGGCTTTCCTCCTGCTTAGTTCCTGCAGCCTGCCTCTGTAGCTCATGATTTAATTTCTTAAGCAGTGTTTCCTTCTCTGATCTCTCCTTGGGTATGACTGTGAAGGTGAAGATATGTTCCCTTCTTGCATTTTGGCAGGTGAGTACTGCTGTGACACCGGTGATCCTCTGGCCCTCAGTCAGCTCTTCATTTTCTACATGTCCGTCCCCGTTAATGAGCTTATAATCCTCGGGTAACCACTCCACTGCTATGCTTGTTCCCGGAATTTTGTCAATAAAATTCAAGTCCTCCGTAATATGTTCAAAGTCCTGATTGCTTCCCAGCACCTCTGTCTCAAGAAGGGAAATCCCCTCTACCATCGCCTTATTCAGTTCTTCTTCATTGTAGTCTCTCTCGGCCACCCGGATCTTTATCTCCCCCCGGACGCTCTCCTGTAGCTCCTGCTCCGTGGATTCCTCCTTGCCGAGAACTTCTCCCTGCCCGGCTTCTCCAGTTTCCCTTCCCTCCTTCGTAATCGTAACGGTAAGGTCCACATTCTTGACCCCGTCTCCCTGCTCCGGCCGTTCAATAGCCCCATTGGACAATGCCCCTGGTTTTTCACCGGAAGGCAGTTCATTGACAAGGGAGATCAGATTGAATAGGAATAGGATCAGAAGGATCAGTGACACTCTGTTATACCAATATAGCATTTTCTCCGTCTCAGGCTTATGATTAATATGAAGGGCTGTGAGTGCCTCCGCCGCCTTAATATTACGGTTGATTGGCTTCTCCAGCCCGGTTTTGGTCAAGATCAGCCTGGCAAGCGGATATAGGAAATATAATTTATGATCCTTCCTATTGACTTCGCTTCTTAAGCTCCCGGACACCCTCAGGGAAATGGCATAGAAGACGGTCATGATAAGAAATAATGCGATATTCAGATATAGCATTACAGACCTCCTATACTTCAATCGATACGATCTTATTAACAGCCTGAGCAGCTGCCAGATAGAGGAGTAGTAGAATTGTCATGACCGTTACCCCCAGAGGATTGTAATAAAGCGGAGTCAAATAGCCGGGGGATGACAGGGACAGATATCCGATGATACCAAGAGGAATCATCTTCATAATTTCGGCCTCCAGTTTCTTGGCCGTAATCAGGGTAATGATTTCCCTCTTCACCTCAAGCTTGTCACTGAGTACTGAGCTGGTGGAACGTATCACCTGGATTAGGTCCCCTCCAGACCTCTTGGCTGTAGAGAATACCTCAGCGAAACTGATGATATCCTCTATTCCTGTGCGCTCTCCAAAGTCATTGAGTGCCTTTTCTACTGTGATATTCATTCGGATTTGGTTATTGATATAGTGGAACTCTTTGATAATCATTGAATCCTTCGGATACACCAGTCCCAGATCCTTAAGGGCTTCCTCAAAGGCATTCTCAGCTGAATAACCTGCACACAGAGCAGCAGATACGGCTGCAATGCCATCCCGAAATTCAAGATTTAACTGCCAATGCTGTCTTGATAGCCGTTCAGCCCTCTTGTTCTTGAGATAGAGATAAATACCCGGACTTAAAAACAAGCAAGCATAGATGCTCCGATAGAACAGAAAGCCTATGAGAATGATCCGAGCAGCCCCCTTAAGCAGATCCTCCAGTATTTCCTTAAGTGACATCGGATATCGCTTACTCTCCTTCACCAAACCCTCTCACCACCCCTAAATAATTGTACATGAACAGTGTCTCTTATAACCTTTTCATTCATAGCTGACAGTTCATATGCTTTCCGGCTTGATTCCTGCACGGAGAAGCTTATCCGTATGCTTCAGACTGTTCTGTCTGATCAGTTTTCCGATGATTCTACCCTCAGCTTCGCCTTCCTCTGTAAATACATATAAGGGATTCAAAGCTATTTCCTGCTCATCACAGTGAAGTACCTCTGTAATCTCAAGTACTCTTCTGGACTTATCCCTCAAACGTCCAAGATGAACGATAATATCAATGGCTGAAGCGATCTGCTTCCGAACTGCCAACAAAGGGATATCCGCACCCAGTAGCACCAGTGCTTCCAGTCTGTTCAGCATATCGGAGGGAGAATTCGCATGTCCTGTGGACATGGACCCATCATGTCCGGTGTTCATGGCCTGTAGCATATCGATGGCCGCGGCATCTCTGACCTCCCCTACGATAATCCTGTCCGGACGCATTCTTAGTGAGGTCTTAATCAGATCCCGGATCGATATACAGTTATTCCCTTCTGTGTTGGCATTCCTCACCTCCAGCCTTACAAGGTTAGGGATATTACGGATCTGCAGCTCTGCGGAGTCTTCTATTGTAATGATTCGCTCACTGCTCGGGATATAATTGGAGAGGACATTTAAGAAGGTTGTCTTTCCGGAGCCTGTCCCTCCGCTGATGAAGATGTTATAACCTGCAATTACCAGTGTTCTAAGTATTTGCGCGGTTTCTTCCGTGAGAGAGCCGAGGCTGATCAGCTGCTCAACTGTAATCGGATTCTTGGGAAATTTACGAATGGTGATAACTGGTCCATCCATAGCTACTGGCGGAAGAACGATATTTACCCTGGAACCATCCGATAATCTGGCATCTACAATCGGCTTCGCTTCATTTACGATTCGATTGGACTGTGATACAATCTGCTGAACTACATCCTCCAGCTTCTTCCCCGAGTCAAAGCAGCGATCACAGGCATGAAGCCTTCCGTTCTGTTCTATGAAGATATTATCCGGTCCGTTTACCATAATTTCTGTTATCATACTGTCTTCTACAAGATCCTGTAGGATATCCAGCTTCCGTATGGAATTGAATATATCCCGGCGCAGCTTCCTCTTCTCCTGCACACTGATATAATTTTCCCTGCTTTTTAACACAAGGATTTGATCTATGGTGCTTAAGAGTTCTTCGTCAGTAATCTCGGTTGTTAAATCGATACTGTCCAGTACTTCCTGCTGTAGTTTTTCCTTCATCCATCCCATAGATATAGGTACCCCTTTGTCATAGTATGTCTGCCTGTTGTTTTGCCAACTGCCAAATGGTACTATCGGTTGCTCCCTCTATATATGAGCTTTCCGGTAGCAGAAGACATTTATAGTTCTCCGCTCCGGTATCTATCTTAAGAAATTCCATCTGCTTGTCCCACTCCCGGAGGGTACCTTGGGAGTAGGCACTCCCGTCACTGAGAATATAGTTATAGCTGCTTCGCTTCATCAGTTCTATCGTAAATTCCGTGTAGATGCCATGGTAGAAGATAACCGCCTCATAATCTGTATTCTTCTTCAGCTCCTCGATCAGCCTTCCCGCATCCTCCTTATCCAGTGAGAGAAGATCCAGACCATGAGCAATTCCGGATAGACAGGCCAGCTTCCCGGTGAATTTAAGCAACCCCTTCAGCCTAGAGATCAGAGAACTATCTCCTTCTTTCAAATAGTAGATAAATTCAGATAATGCCTGATCCTCTCCCTCTGTAGCCGAGAACCCGGTAGCAGGCAGCTGTTCTATTGGCAGGTAGAGCACCTTCTGTCTCTCAGCAAGGCAGCGTGCCAGATAGGAGCTATAAGTAACCTCCCGCAATCCTCCTGTAGGAGCGAAGACAGAGATTATTTTAAGCTCCCCACTCCCATCTGTCCCCTGGAGCCCTTGCGCTTTCATATAACAGGCCAGGAGATCGTTTATCAAATTACCGGCAGGCTGGTATTTATATACCTTCTGGGTGCTTTCCTTCCTGCTGATCGGTTTGTTTCCTGTAAACTGCAGGATAAATCGTATATTTTCCTGAGGCACTTCCTCCTGTATCTCTTCCCCTAACAGTAGAAGCTCTACCACATGCTCCTTCAGGAATTCTTCAAGACTGTCCCTTCTTGTGAATAACAATACCTCGAAGCCGGCCAACGCAGACTTCTTCATATAATCCATCAGACGTGAAGCATAAGAAACCTCAGTATCGTAGATCGCCAGTAGCTTCGACATACCGGGACACCTCCTATCGTAGTAATAAAATAAGCGCACTTTCCCTTTATCAGGGTCATTACTATTCTCGATTTTGGTATAAGTATTTAATATCTGGGAAAAGAATGAAATAGTGATTGGAAATTCAGACAGAAAGCAGAACGCATCAAACAGAAAATAAGTTATATCAGATAGACAATGGGATTAGCAGCGATTCGAGCAGAAAAAAAGATGATAGAACTTGAAGTTCTCTTAGAAGGTTACAGTTTCCGATGTGGCTTATAAATTAATTAGATGTGCAGCTTCATCTTATAACACCAAAACACGGCTGTCAATAAAATCCATATCACAGCTGCAATCTTTGTCAGTATCAATAATCGTTAGGTAAAACCCTCTACATTTTGCACAACATTATCGGAACGTATAATACATGGACAGCCCATAGAGGAGAATGAACCCGGGTAATCCCAGGAGCCCATTGGACAATACGGTAACACCATTCACTCCGACGGTAAAATGATAGCCTTGACTTTTTAATACAAAATCAAGCAGACATACTCCTGCCGTACCTACACAGGCCCTAAGCGCAAAATCAACCAATAGATCCGGTCTGCGCCTGATCAGGCAGAAGGCTATGAACGCGATACAGACTACGATAATTACTGATAATATGATCTTTTCCATCTCAACCTCCGCGTACCTGCCCGGGGTACTTTGACTCATAGGCGTTTGTACATTAGCTTCAGGACTTATCTATAATACAACCTACTATATTTATATACGGACTTATCCAATTTATTCTATTTAATAGAATAAATGGGAAATATTTGGACTATACTATAGCAAAACTAGCAAATCAAAGGATGGTGTTATCTATGTCATTATTCTCCCGAAAGAAACAGAAGCGTCCGAACACCTATGACCTTCTGATCAATGAGATAAACAAGACAAAAGTTGCTCTGGAAGCTGCTTACTCAAATTTTGAAAATGTAATAGACCCCGATCTGATAGATAGCTGTATTTATGAGTTAAATGCCGTACAGAACCGCTATCGCTTCCTGTTAAAGCAAGCCAAGGCCACCGATAAGAATTTCTGCTAATAAGACGGAGCTGTCACCAGCAGCATTAAACCGCTATGTGACAGCCCCGTTATCATTTGTACTTATAATTTCTTATGTGCTTAATGATTCCTTTGTTCACTAAGTCTCTATACAGAGAGCTCCTTTGTACCTTTGATTCTTTCGTATGCTACAATCGTTTGTAGATTAAGACCCTTGGTACTTTTCGTCAGCTTTTGTTCCTTTCGTCTTATTTCGTGTAAGTAACTCCTGCTGTCTTAAGACGTTTCACATTAGCAAGTGGCTTTTATGCTATGAACCCTCGGTTCCCGTTCCCGGGATTAAGGTAAGTCTCATTTAACTTACCCTTACCGTAGGTTAAGCCCGCGTATAGCTGTTGGGAATTGCGCATCACAGGGCCGCTGGTGTCCTGCTTGCTCACTCCCTCGAATCCAATCAAAAGCTTCCTCAGTACCTGTTCCGGACTATCGAGGGGCTGTACCTCTCTCTGATAAATCGCTCTGATCAGTTCTCTGTTCGTATAGATATATAGGCTCAATAATTCATATGCGATCGGATATCGGTAATCCAGAGTTGCCATCAGCTCGCTAACGCATCTCTGTGCTCTCTTCAGCCCTTTATCGAAGTCTGCCAGATTACCGTTAGAATGTGCCTGCCTGGCTTCACCGATCTCCGTCAACGCCATCTCATATAGAATGACAATCATTTCACTTCTCGAAGCCTGCGAAATTCTGGCGGTAAAGCTATGGATAGCCTCTTTATTCATTTTTTACCCCCCGAAATGATTACTGCTGTAATAAGCTCAATACCGTTTGCGGCCTCTGGTTTGCCTGGGCCAGCATGGCGGTGCCTGCCTGGGAGAGAACATTCTTCTGGGTGTACTCCGCCATCTCCTGAGCCATATCAACATCCTTAATACGGGACAGGGATTCTGTCATATTCTCTGAGGTTACATCCAGGTTGGAAATTGAATGCTCCAGACGGTTCTGGTATGCACCAAGCTTGGAACGAATCTCCGATACCTGGTTGATTGCGATATCTAAGAGGCCGATTGCCTCCTGGGCTCCGTCAGCGGTTCCTACATTAATCTTATCAATCCCCAGGGTCTGAGGATTCACCTTCGGGATACGAACGGACATAAGCTGTCCCTCATTCGCACCGATCTGAAGATCCATCGGTCCTGCATCGAGTACGGATACCGTCACTTCCTCACCATCTACAGCATCGGTGATAGTACCCGCATCAATCGGATCATCCGATCCAGGAATTCTAGCATCCAAGAATTCTGTTCCCACTGTTCCGGGATCTACTTCAAAAATCATCTTAAAATCGTTACGATCGGATACTGTTATCTTGTTACCGCTGATGGAAAGGGTTGCCGTATTATCAAAAAGCGAATCGTATAAGGGGTCGCCATTCAGCTTCAGCTCAGCTTCAGCATCAATTCCTTTCGCTTGCGCACCATGTATTGTAAGTCCTAACAATTCACATAAATCTTCATTGTCACAGAAGATATTAATTTTCTCACTGGAACCGAACTCTCTGGATACGAACACCAGGGTGTTCTCTTCTTCCAGCTGTTTGCTGGTGTACCCTGCCATATCCAGATGAGCATCCAGTTCAGGTTGAGCTCCGGCATCTATAGCGGTTGTGTCTACTGCAAATACATTAATATCTACATTATCACAGGCATCACGGATCTTCTGGAATACTTCATTCACAGTATCTCCCTCATTAATTGTAACCGCTTCCCCGTTGATATTGACGGAACCTGCCTCGTCCGCGGTGATTTTTCTTAACGCCGGATCGCCAAAGTTAGACGTTGCACTACCCACAACAACTGCCTGTCTGGCATCCCTTGTAATCTCAACGGTATAATTTCCGACAGCAACGGTGTCTGATAAGGATACCAGGCTCACATTGTTGTTGCTGGAATAGGATTTTCGATCAATATTACCGTCAAGCAGGGTCATCGTATTAAATTCCGTGGTTTCTGAAATTCTGGTAATTTCCTCGTTCAGCTGATCAATCTCTGCCTGGATTGCTACACGGTCATCCGTGGTGTAGATACCGTTTGCTGACTGTACAGCCAGCTCTCTCATTCTCTGCAGCATGGACTCTACTTCGACCAATGCTCCCTCTGCTGTCTGGATTACAGAGATACCGTCGGAGGCATTTCTGGAGGCCTGTTCCAAGCCTGCGATCTGCGTCCTCATTTTTTCCGAAATAGCAAGTCCTGCGGAATCATCTGCAGCACTGTTGATACGATAGCCGGAGGATAACCTCTCCAGACTTGCATCCAGAAGTTTATTTGTTCTTAACAGTTGGTTATTAGCCTTTAAAGCCGAGATGTTATGATTAATTCTCATACCTTTCCCTATGTCCTTTCTGCTTTGACTGCCATACCCATCCGTGTTTTCATGGTTCGTCAAATATATCTCTTAACCGGCAACCTCCGTGTGCCGGATGAATCCGTCTTTCTGCGGTTTACTTGATCTCCTCTGGCAAACCGCCTTATGTATCATTCGTTGTTTCAGGATATCGCTGTCATCTGCTTTCCTGAAGCATCTGCCGCACTGACCGCCAGAACCATGCTTCGTGCAATCCGGTATAACAGTCTCTCGTTCTCAGCGCTTCCGGGCCCGTCTGTTGTTCCAGACTCCTGATTCTGGTAGGTATAGTTGTCCTTTGCAAAACGGTCGTAACATACCTCCAGCTGCTTTACGGTAATGTCCTCTTCCTTAAGCATCTCCCTTATTCCTTGCAGGTTGCCCGTCAACAGTTCTGCTCCCCTCCGGCTATCGCTGGCGATATAACCGTTCAGTGTCCTGTCCTTTAAGGAAATATCGGCCTTCACTTTTCCGAGGGCTTGTGTGACGAGACTTACTGTCACCTTCCCTGCACTACCGGTACCGCGGACGATGGTCAGGTTCATATTTGTGATACCCTTCCCTGTCTCAATCGGTATCTGATAGAACTCTTTCTTCGCAAGGGTTTTCATAAGGGCCATCTGAGCTCCCATGTTTTTCAGCTCCGTAAGACGCAGGGCATCAATCCTGTCCGATCCGCTTTCCTGCTCCAATACTTCCTTTATCTCCTGCTCCATTTGATCATATGTCATTCCCGCGGAGTCCCTGTCGATTAATGTATCGGTCAGTTTCTCCTTTTCCTGAAGATTGTTTTTTGATATTTCCTTATTATTTTCCTCCCTCAACTGGAAGTATTTCTTAAAGAAGGTACTGCTGTTGTTCAGGATCTGTCCGGCCATCATGATATTTGAGGTTGTGCAGGGTACCTTAAAGTCCTCAAGGAAACGGACCGCCTGATCCGCACTCTGATACACCTGCTTCAATTCCTGTAGCTTTTCCTTATAAATCGCATCCTCCCCAGACTGAGCGGAGGCCAGATCAAATAGCTTCTCGGCTGATACATCCTTTAGCGTCTCCCAGATTCCCATGCCGGAGGTTAGCATTGGAGCCGATTCCGTAGATCCCTGATGTGCAGGCAGAGCTGACTCATATAGCTTCTGCTGCATTTCTAGCAAACCCTCCGGAGTTGCCGCAGAAAGCAGCTGCTTTAATGCATGATTCATGAATTCTGCCTTTGCTTCGTTCCCTGATGTAACTTCCTGTTTACCCGGGGCTTTCCCGGAACTATCTTCCCCAAACACTCCGTTTAGTTGATCCGTTATGGTGGCTTCCCTGTCGCTTACCGACTGAAGCATACCGAAGCTGTCATCCACTACAGTATCAATCGCTCCTTTTTGTAGGCTTCTGACCGCTGTAAGAAGATTACTCAGGGTGACCTCCCTGTCGGCTTTTATGACGGCTCCGAGTGCCGCTCCGTCAGTTTTGTCTATTCGATGTAATAACCGGTAGATTCCGATATACGCTTGACGTTCTTCCTTTTGAATTCGGTCCTCCTTCTCCAGTTTTCTTAAGAAGGTACTGAATTTCTCATCCGAGGTAATCCCCTGCTCTTCACGGAGCTGATCGATCTTTTGGTTCAGTTCATCAATCGGGATTCCCATCGGGTTAATTCCCTCTTTAATCAGCCTTACCGCAACCGCAGGATGAAGCTTCTGCATCAGGGTATTAACCTCAAGATCGTAAGC
>JAEZHX010000125.1 GCA_023436765.1 Bacillota bacterium | reverse complement strand
TTACAAAGACATTTGGGTCGGTTGTGGCAAACAACAAAATAGACCTTTCCGTTAAGCAGGGCGAGATTCTCGCCCTGCTTGGGGAAAACGGATCGGGTAAAACTACATTGATGAACATGCTCTCAGGGATTTACAGACCTGATAGCGGTTCTATTTTTATTGATGGGCAGCCGGTTACGATTAATTCCCCGGAGGATGCCATTCGGCTCGGTGTCGGTATGATCCATCAGCATTTTAAACTGGTTGAGGCATTATCGGCTACGGATAATATTATCCTTGGATCTAAAGATAAGGGGATCTTTCTGCGTAAATCAAGAGCGTTGAAGATCAAAGAGATCAGCAGCCGTTTTGGTCTGGATATTGACCCGGAGAAACCGGTATATCAGATGTCAGTCAGTGAGAAGCAGACCGTTGAAATTATCAAAGTACTGTACCGCGAGGCTGATATTTTGATTTTGGATGAGCCTACGGCTGTTCTGACTCCTCAGGAAACCAAGAGGCTGTTTGAAATTCTGCGACGTATGAAGCAGGAAGGCTGTGCTGTCATCATCATTACTCATAAACTGAATGAGGTACTCGAGATCAGCGATCGTATTACAATTCTACGTAAGGGCGAAAGTGTCGCTACGGTAACTACCGCCGAGACGGATGCTCAGGAACTGACAGAGCTGATGGTGGGAAGGCCGGTGGAGCTCTCTATCGATCACCCGGAGACCTTCTTTGAGGAGAACCTGTTGGAAATTCATCACCTGACGGTCAGCAACGACGAGGGCGTGGAAATGATCAAGGATATCAGCTTTGATCTAAACCGCGGCGAGATCCTCGGAGTTGCCGGTGTGGCTGGCAGCGGGCAGAAGGAGCTTTGTGAAGCTATTGCAGGTCTGCTTCCTGTGAGAAAGGGAGCAGTACTCTATAAGAATGAGAATATAATCGGCAAATCACCGAATGAAATTATAAAGATGGGCATCAGCATGAGCTTCATACCGGAGGATCGCCTTGGGATGGGGCTGGCTGCCTCCATGGGTATCGTCGATAACATGCTGTTGAAATCCTACAATGAAGGAAACAGCCTCTTCCTCAGTAAAAAAGGAGCGAAGGAGCTGGCAAAGCGTATCGTAAAGCAGCTGGATATATCAACCCCCAGCATCGATACACCGGTCAGACGTTTATCCGGAGGCAATGTACAGAAGGTGTTGCTCGGACGAGAAATTGAGTCTCAGCCGAATGTACTGATTACCGCATATGCAGTACGAGGGCTTGATATCAATTCCTCTTATACGATATATGATGCCCTGAATGAACAGAAGCAAAAGGGAGTCGGAGTCCTGTTTATCGGAGAGGATCTGGATGTGATGCTGGAGCTCTGTGATCGTATCATGGTGCTCTGTCATGGCAAGATCACCGGAATAGTTGACACGAGGGATGCGACCAAGGAACAGCTGGGATTATTGATGACAGATGCATCCGCGAAGTTAGGAGGTTCCAAATGACGGACGAGAGAATGATAAAAAATCATGAGCCCCTAATCCGTATCGTGAAGAAAACGGAGCTGTCAGTTGGCAAAACAATCGCATTGTCTGTCTTTGCCGTGATTGCTGCGATTGTAGCAGGAGGAATCTTCATCCTTGCCATCGGACAGAATCCGATTGAGATCTATTCCACAATCGTGAAAGGAGCCTTTAGGTCCGAGCTGGCAACCAAAGGAACGATTAAGATTGCCATTCCGTTATTGATCGCCTCTATTGGAATTACTCCTGCCTTCCAGATGAAATTTTGGAACATCGGAGCAGAAGGCCAGATCATCATGGGCGGCATCTTTGCTACTTTCTTTGCTTTGAAATATGATCATCTTCCCCATGGGCTGCTTTTGATCCTGATGCTTGTTGCCGGAATGATTGGAGGCGGACTCTGGGGTATGATTCCGGCTTACTTCAAAACTAAGTTCGGCACGAATGAAACGCTGTTTACGCTGATGTTAAATTATATTGCCTTATACATGATCAAATACTTCGTGGAGGGTCCCTGGCGTGACCCCTCCTCCTCTGGCTTTCCTAAGATAGCGACCTTCTCTGAAAATGCCAGACTGGATCAGATCTTCGGGGTTCATGCCGGCTGGCTCATAGGGCTTATTCTGGTCATCCTGTTGTTTATTTATCTGAAGTTTACGAAGCAGGGTTATGAAATCAGTGTTGTCGGTGAGAGCATCAATACCGCCCGCTATGCGGGAATGAACGTGAAGAAAATCATACTTCGGACCATGTTTATCAGCGGTGCCATCTGTGGCATCGCCGGAATGACACAGGTAACCGGTGCAGCCTATACTCTTGGAGAAGGCGTGGCCGGAGGTGTCGGCTTTACGGCTATTACCGTGGCCTGGCTATCCAAATTAAACCCGTTGGTTATCCTGTTTGTTACCGTAGGCTTTAGCATGCTGGATAAGGGCTGTTCGGTTATGCAGAGCACCTTTGGTTTATCCTCTGCGGTATCCGGTATTCTTCAGGGTATCATCCTATTCTTCATCCTGGGCTTTGATTTCTTTACCCGTTATCGTTTTGCTATTAAGAAGGGAGGAAGATAGTAATGTTTTTAAATTTCTTATTTGCAGCAATTAAAGCTGGTACTCCCTTACTCTTCGGAACTACCGGAGAGATCATGACAGAGCGTACCGGTAATCTGAACCTGGGTGTCGAGGGTATGATGTTCATGGGAGCCTTCCTCAGCTTCTTTGTAGGCTATCATACGGACAGCCTCCTGTTAGCGCTCCTGGCAGCCTTTGCGATCGGAGTATTCGGAGCGCTAATTTATGCATTTGTTACGGTAACTCTAATGGCTAATCAGAATGTTGCAGGACTTACCCTTACCATCTTCGGAGGCGGCGTGGCAAAATTCTTCGGTGAGATCATGATTAAGAATGCCGGTGGTTCCCCGAAGCTCTCCACGGAGTTTATGGCATCCGTATCGGAGAGACCGATCCCCCTCCTGGGAGATATTCCTGTGGTAGGGAAGCTCTTGTTCTCCCATAACCCGTTGGTGTATCTCTCCATTGCAGTGGCTGTGATCTGCAGCATCTATCTGATGAGAACCAGGACCGGTTTAAATATGCGGGCTGTTGGAGAGAACCCTGCAGCAGCGGATGCGGCAGGTATTCGGGTTACCCTGGTCAAATACATTCATATCCTGCTCGGCGGTGGTATCTGCGGACTGGGCGGAGCCTACCTCTCCCTGATCAACGGAGGCGGTGTCTGGAACAACAGCTCCGTAGTTAACGGACAGGGCTGGATCGCGGTAGCTCTGGTTATCTTCGCCAGCTGGAGTCCGGTCAAAGCCATCTTCGGATCTTTAATCTTCGGCGCCTTCAGCGTACTGCAGTTCTATATGCCGAAGGACATCATTGAGATTCCGAATGCCTTCTATGTCATGCTTCCCTTCGCCATTACAACGGTCGTACTTGTCATTACCTCGATGCGTAAATCGAAGAAGGGCTCCCAGCCAGCAGGCTGCGGAATGAATTATTTCAGAGAAGAGCGGTAAATTAGTTTATAGGAAAAAGGTGCACGAGGGTGCACCTTTTTTTATGAGTGTGCCTAGCGGCGCACATTTCGTTTATGATGAGCAGGAGGATTGATAGCACCTGCTGACATTACAGGTTAAGCACAAAATTTCAAAAATATTACAAATTTGTGATAACGTCACAGAAGACTTCAGCGTAATGTAGTAAAGTAAGGTTACATCAAAGGAAGAGCTCAAAAGATAGAAACCTACAGACTGGGATCTGAGGTCAGATAAAGGTAAGCTTGCAAGCCCAATCCTTATCGGGAGGGCATAAACCTAAAATATTGAATAGGAGGAACAATTATGGCAGCAATTAAAATTACAAAGAATAATTTCAAACAAGAGGTTCTGGAGGCAAAGGAACCGGTTCTGCTTGACTTCTGGGCATCCTGGTGCGGTCCGTGCCGCATGGTATCCCCTACTGTAGAAGAAATTGCCGATGAGGTAGCAGGGACAGCCAAGGTCGGTAAGGTGAATGTGGATGAAGAATCGGAACTGGCGGAGATGTTCCGGGTTATGAGCATACCGACGCTAATGGTTATGAAGGAAG
>JAEZHX010000090.1 GCA_023436765.1 Bacillota bacterium | reverse complement strand
GTAGCATTTTCTTGTGATATTTCAGGTATATATTCAAGTTGTCCTTCGAAGGGTCAAAGGTAGCCAGTATAACCTCCTTCATATTACTGACACCTTTGGTTTCCAGCTGCTTCATCAGCCACTTCTCGTTTTTTCCCGTACTTTTCAGGTTATCCGGTAAGATCTTACCATCTATAATGACATTGGGCAGAGGGAGGGATTGTGTCGGTTCAATATTAAAATCAGAAGGAGTGGCGGGGCGGTTAACCGACATGGGCAGGATACTGATCTTGCCATTCACCTCCAGGAAGACGGATTGGATCTCCTCCAGGTCAAAGTAACCACTGATTCTGCAGGCAGACAGCAGTTCGTCGATATCCATTTTTGCTTTCAGTAGATTCTTCTCGTAGACCTGACCATTCTGGTAGAGAAGAAAGGCCTGTCCTTCAAAAAAACGCCGTAATATAATGGATTTACAGGTAATAACGGAAATAAAAATAGAGACAGCTGCAAAAATAGTCATGGATACCATAGGTTCTATAATACTGTCCGTAGACATCACGGCCATCTCTCCGGCGACTGATCCGATTGCTATACTACTGATGTAGTCAAACATACTGAGCTGTGCCATCTCCCTGTTTCCCATCAGCTTTGTCAGCACGAAGAGCATGGTTAGGGAAACCAGAGTAGATAGCACAATCTTTAAGATATCCATAGTATAATCCTCCTAAGGGTTTATGAAGCAGTAATCTTCAATACATTAGTTTATTTACATTAGCATTTACAAAAAAGAAAAAAATATGAATCTTTCTTGGAATGGTTATACAGGTGTGCTAAAATGAAATTGTGTTCATTGCTTCTCGCTGGCAGAAGAATAAATGCCTGCATTGCAGGTCTGACCCAAGGAGGATAGAATGAAAAAACAGCATAGGAAGTACAGAGATTTTATTTTCTCTCTCGGAATCATAGGAACAATCGCCATCGTACTATACATAACAATTCCGCTTTTCAGCAGAGTTAGGGAGGGGTCAAATCAACTACCTAATGATACGTACGTACAAACGATGGGTGCTGAGGAGGAGATGAGGGCAGAAGAAAATACAGGATCTGATGACAGCATAGAGCCTGATAGAAATAATACGACAGAGGATTCAGCAGGGAAGAAGGAAACAAACGATATAGCCGATATATCGTCTACAGATGTAGAAGATACTGAGAAGGGTTATCTCATGACAGAGAAGGCCACTGAGCCATCGTCAGCTGAGAACCAGGCACATAAGGAGGAAGCTCCAGCAACAATTACGGATAAAGCCTTATCCGAAAGTGAGACAACAAAGGAAGAAGGAAAGCTGATTGTTATAGATGCCGGGCATCAGTCAAAGGGCAATTATGAGAAGGAACCGGTTGGACCGGGATCCAAAACCCTGAAGGCAAAGGTATCCTCCGGTACGATGGGAGTCAGTACCGGCCTGGAGGAATACAAATTAAACCTAACCGTTTCCATGAAGCTGAAGAAGGAACTTCTTCGGCGGGGCTACCGCGTCATCATGATACGGGAAGAGCATAAGGTGAACATATCGAATGCAGAACGGGCTGCTGTGGCAAACGAAGCAAAGGCAGATGCGTTCCTAAGAATCCACGCTAACAGCAGCGACAGCTCCAAGGTAAAAGGAGCCATGACGGTATGCCAGACCAAAGCAAACCCCTATAATGCCGATCTATATCAGAGCAGTAAGAACCTATCCCAAAAGGTACTGGATCATATGGTAGCGAAAACCGGTGCTATAAACAGGGGAGTATGGGAGACGGATACCATGAGCGGAATAAACTGGTGCACCGTACCGGTAACCATCGTAGAAATGGGCTATATGTCCAATCAAGAGGAGGACAAACTTCTTGCCACCGAAGCCTACCAGGACAAAATCGTCCAGGGAATCGCAGACGGCCTCGACGCCTACTTTGAAGAAGAAAAATAAATGGAAGAAGAGTTATGATAAACATCGCAAACGCAAAAGGGCGCCGTACATTATTTACACGACGACCCTTCCACCTTATTCTTCGATATCGATAACACTAACCGGGCAGCCATCTCTGGCTTCTATGGCTCTATCCTGACAATCCTTCGGAATATCTCCCTCAATTGCCACGGAAACATCATTTTCATTATAACTGAATACCTCTGGGCACACATCAATGCATAAACCGCAGCTGATGCAACCGTCTTGATTAACCGATGCTTTCATGGATTTGCTCCTTTCCATTTAATCTTTCATTGATATTATGCAATTGTTTTATGGTATTTATTCCTTCTATTGCTCCACAAAATGCTGTTAACCTTGACAGAGGAGAATGACAGCGATAATATGAATATCAATGCAGATTATTTCATAGTAGGTTTTAGGCATGGAGAAGCAGAAGGGAGGTTCTATGGAAAAAGAGATTTTTCCTGCGGGGAATATGCTATATCCCATTCCTGCAGTTATGGTAAGCTGTGCAGCTACGGCTGTAAGACCGAATATCATAACCGTTGCTTGGGCAGGTACGGTATGCAGTAATCCACCCATGGTTTCCATATCGATCCGAAAGGAACGGTATTCTTATGATATCATTAAGACCAGCGGAGAATTTGTAATCAATCTTGTGACGGAGGAGCTGGTTCAGGCAGCCGATTACTGCGGTGTCAGGTCCGGACGGGAGCTTGACAAGTTCAAGGAAATGAAATTGACAGCGGCGAAGGGTAAGCTTTTGAAGGCACCGTTGATTGTGGAAGCACCTGTGAACATCGAATGCAAAGTGAAGGATATTATTCCGCTGGGATCCCATGATATGTTTCTGGCAGAGGTAGTAAGCGTCGCAGTAGATAAGCGCTATATGGATGAAAAAGGTAAATTCCATTTGAATCAAACAGGGCTTGTTGTGTATTCCCACGGGGAATATTACGGCTTGGGTAAATATATCGGAAAATTCGGCTATTCTGTTCAAAAACCAAAGACGGGAAAGAAAAAAGTCTGAAGGTAATCCTATAGCAAAATCACTCAGGGGCTGCTTAAGCAGCCCCTGTGCAATTCGTTTATTTTTTTTCTGGTATACGATCAGCTTCAAAGTAATCTAATAGCATTACCGGCTGCTCCAGAACCTCCCTACCTACAAACAGGGTTCTGTCAGGTTTTATCATGATTGCCCATTTTACCAGCGATATGGTACCGTTGATGATTTCCAGAGCCGTAATGCTGCGGGGATGGACACAGCTTCCGTCATTAAAATACAAGGGCTGCCCCGGTTTCGGGAATACAGGCCTGTGTGTATGTCCGCAGATGATCATCTGGTTCTCCTTTTTTGACCATTCCTCCAACCTTTTCTCTACGGTATATTTTAACTCATTATTCTTCGCTGCACTGGTAGGATCTCTAATACCGATCAATTCCAGAGGTTTCCAGAGGTATCTGACCAGAAAGCGGGATAACCTCCATAGTGTATCATTCAGAATATCTGCCTGATGACCATGGGTCAGAAGGATCCTATAGCCGGTATTACTATATTCCAGTATGATGCCCTCCGGTATTACAATACCCGGAAATAGAGCGAGGTTAGACTTTAAGCTTTCACAGTAAAAGGAATCACATTTCGTACGGGCATATTTCGGATCCCTTTTGACGATATCGTGATTGCCGTAAAGCATATAAAACCTGCCTGCACGGTAGAATTGTGACATCAGCCAGAAAGCATCACTATGGGTCTGGATGATCAGATCAATACTTCGATTCTCCCATAGCTCATCGCCGTCTCCAAGTTCTATATAAGTATAACCGCGTTCATAATAGAAGGTAAGTGCGGCAAAGAAAAGGTTCTGGTTATCCGAGAAATTATCGGACCATCCTCCAACTCCTCTGTGGCAATCACTCATGATGACAATTCTTGAGTTATCATTAAAGGACATTACGGCAGATGAAGAGAGCACCTGGGATAAACGCTTCGAAGTAGACATGGATCACCCTCCTTATTCAACCTCTTGTTTCTTGAGAAATCCTTGAAGCTTATTGTAGGGATCATATACCTCACGGGGTTTACCCATATTGAGGATCTGCCTGTACATATTCGGAGATTCGTTACGAACGATTTCAAGTTTATCCAGGGTGTCGGTATAAGCCTCCGTAAGATATTGATAAGAATCACAGAAGGATTTGTTATTCTTCTGCATCAGCTTTTCAATAAATTTAGTCCTGGAGACAGGTTGAGGGGTATGTGGTGTGCTAAATCGGATCCAGACCCGTCTCCCCCTGACGGCGAACTCCTCATCGGTGTAACCTGCCTTCATTAGTGCTTTACCAAATACATAGGCCATCTGCCGGTCATAGAGGTCCATAATAATGTCCATGGACAGCTCATCCGGCCAGGAAAATTCACCCAACTTAAAGCCGGTAATCCACCAGTGGTAGGCACTTCTGGTAAATAGAAGATTCCCGTTTTTTCGGAAGGCAAAGGACATATTGATCCGGTCTTCATCCTTTAGAGCATAGTAGAAGGTACCATTAAATATCCCGGGGATATTTAAGTTGGGTCCTTTGGTGTAATACATACCGACCTCTCCTCCGGTATTCATTCCATATTGACCCTTCCAAAACTCAATCAGGTATTTTACTCCGTTATATTCAAAAGGGATCGGTTCACAATCAATAATCATGCTTAGGGCGGCACTTGCCTCGTCATAAAGCCTGCAATACCCGAAACTTCTCTGCCAGCCGTTCATGAGCGAATAGAATAGATCCTGGACAGGTTCATAGGAAAATCCAAAGGGCTTCAAATCCTCGTTTAATTCAGCTAAACGTTCCGGGCTGGTCCCAATGACATCCGTAATCGGACGCGTTACTTTTTTCTCCTGTTCCTTCTTCTTTCTCTTATTGGTTCTTCTCTCCCTGGTTCTGCGGAAGAATAATGAAGTAAAGAACAATAACAGCAGCAAACCAATGATAGTCAACAGCTTATTTTCCAGATAAAATGCCCACAGGGCAGAAGCACTGACAATCCCGGCTATTTCTGCCGGTAAAGATAGCATAAAATCAACTCCTTTCATAATGCTATATATCATCATATTCTGAGAGGAATGCAGTTGTTAAAGTTTTTTATGGTAACACACTTTACTGTTTGTTGGAACATTGACATATAAGAAAAAAAGCTTATAATGGTTAGAAAAAGAGAAAACACATAGAAAATGAGGAGATTACTATGAGCGATAATTGTAATTCGGATTGCAACTCCTGTGGAGCTGACTGCGCCAGCAGAAAAGATAATAAGAAGGTGGATTTTAGCCTTCAGCCCCATGAAATGAGCAGTATAAAGAAGGTAATCGGGGTTGTCAGCGGTAAAGGCGGCGTCGGTAAGTCTCTGGTCACTTCGTTGTTAGCGGTAATAATGAACAGAAGAGGCTATCACAGTGCTATATTGGATGCGGATATCACCGGTCCGTCCATTCCTAAGGCCTTCGGATTGAAGGAGAAGGCACAGGGAAATGAGTTAGGGTTATTTCCGTCAAAAAGTAAAACAGGTGTGGACATTATGTCCATCAACCTGCTACTGAACAATGAGACGGATCCTGTGGTCTGGAGAGGTCCGATCATAGCAGGAACTGTGAAACAGTTCTGGACGGATGTCATCTGGAGTGATGTGGATTTTATGTTTGTGGATATGCCGCCGGGAACCGGTGATGTACCTTTGACGGTATTTCAGTCCCTGGCAGTGGATGGAATCGTCATCGTAACCACACCGCAGGAGCTCGTATCCATGATCGTCGGGAAAGCTGTGAAAATGGCTGAGATGATGAATGTTCCAATTCTCGGAATCGTCGAGAATATGTCATATTTCAAATGTCCGGATTGCGATAAGGAATATCAGATCTTCGGAGATAGCCATATCGAAGAGACAGCGAAAAAGCATCAAATCCCAGTTACCGCCAAGCTTCCGATCGATCCGAAGTTTGCGGCCGCCTGCGATAAGGGTATGATAGAACTGTTTGAGTCGGATCACCTGGACGCACTGGCAGACTATCTGGTAACTCATTGAGAAGATTAGGAAAGCGCGCTCTAAATAGGGGTATGGTACTGCCCATATCCCCTATGAATCGGAGCTTGCCTGCTAACATTATGGTAATATTTGACACTGGATTATCCCCTACAAACTTGACTTTTCTTGCTTAAGGTATTAAGATATGGAATATGTGTTTATCGAGCCGAGGATACCTTGTAAGATAACTGTAATAGAAGTACTGGAGACAGCTGTATGAAAAAAAATGATAAAATATTAATAGCTGTCATCCTGCTGCTAGGAGCCATCACCTGGCTGATCATAGCATTTACGAAGCAGGAGGGCAGTAAAGTCAGGGTTACCGTTGACGGGAAAGAATATAAAGAGTTCAATCTAAAACAGGATACTACCTATACTGTTGAATTGGAGAACGGGGAATGGAATACCTTTATGATTAAGGATGGCCATGTTGATATGACTGAAGCCAGTTGTCCTGATAAGCTTTGTGTTAATCATAGTGACATCAGCTATAATCATGAAACCATCGTATGCCTGCCTAATAAGGTGGTACTTCAGATCATTGACGGAGAAGAAAATGATGTGGATGCTGTAGCGAAGTAATTTAACAACTAAAGGAGTATGCATGAAATCTAAGAAAATAGCAACCTATGGACTCTTGATTGCATTAGCATTCATTTTCAGCTATATTGAGAGCCTGTTCCCGATGCCCTTCGGTGTTCCGGGAATGAAGCTTGGACTGGCAAATCTGGTGGTCATCTGTGCATTATACGGAATGGGCTGGAAGGATGCCTTTGTCCTGTCAGTCATCCGTATCCTTCTGGTGGGCTTCACCTTCAGAGATCCTAATACAATGCTTTTCAGTCTTGCCGGAGGAATCCTGAGCTGGCTGATGATGGTAATCTTTCAGAAATCAAAAATGTTTAGTATGGTAGGTGTCAGTATTATCGGAGGAGTATCCCATAATATCGGACAGATTGCCGTTGCAATTGTCTATGTAAGCAATTCCAATCTGGTTTACTATCTGCCGGTGCTACTGATCTTCGGAGCAATAACAGGGACGTTGATCGGTATCTTAGGCTCTATGATAGTGAAGAGACTGAAGAGGATTATGACTGCATAAGCAAGCAATACAGAGAGAATAAATAACCTATAGTGTTACGGAGGAAGTCATATGGCAAAACTATATTTTAAATACGGGGTTATGGGAAGCTCTAAGACAGCACAGGCATTGATAACGAAATTTAACTATGAAGAAAGGGGCATGAACGTATGGCTGGTGAAACCCCAGATTGATAACAGGGACGGAGGGAAGCTGATCAGGTCCAGAATCGGATTGTCCGCACCCGCATATGAACTGCCATATCATGAGAATGTTTATGAAACCTTTCAGTCATTAAATCAGAAGATAGATGTGATCATCGTGGATGAAGCGCAATTCCTATCTGAGGAACAGGTGGACATGCTTGCCCTGATTGTGATTGATTATAACGTTCCCGTTCTTTGTTTCGGACTCAGGACTGACTTCAGGACTAAGACCTTCCCCGGAAGCAAAAGACTACTGGAAATTGCCGATTCCATCACAGAGATTAAGACCATCTGTTCCTGCGGAAAGAAGGCTACCGTTAATGTCAGAATGGATTCTAAGGGCATGATCATAACGGAAGGAGAACAGATTCTGATCGGAGGTAACGATACTTATACCCCGATGTGCTATCAATGCTATATCGAGGGAATCAAAAGACGGAATTAGGCCTATGGATAAAATGAATATTTAATAATATTGAAGATATGTAGGTCCCCCTACATATTTTTTTTATATTAAGGAATGACTAATTGGGTAAGTATCCTTAATGAAAATTGCGAAATGTATATTAATTCAAGAAGCTTGACAGTTTAATCATTTAAATTATTTGAACAATATTTTGTAGTAAACAGTTGAAATATCCAGCAGATTTAGTATAATTAGTATGACGGTTTTGATTACCGAAAAAATCTAGGAGGAACATTTATGAAAAAAATAATTGCTTTATTGTTAGTTTCTATTCTGTCTTTAAGCTTATTCGCAGCTTGCGGCAGCAAAGAGAACGACAAGAAGGACGAGCCCCAGGGTAATGTCAGTGAGCAGAAAGACGAAACTGCAAAGCCTGATGACTCTAAGAAAGACGATACTCAGAAGGAGCCCGCAGCTGGTAGTGCAGGTGCTGACGGTAAATTTGAAATTGCTTTAATCACGGACAAGGGTAACATCGATGACAAGTCCTTTAACCAGGGCTCATGGGAAGGTGTTGTAGAGTTTGCTACAGCGAATAATATTTCCCATCAGTATTATAAGCCGGAAGAGGCTTCCGATGCTGGTTATCTCGCAGCAATCGATCTTGCAGTGCAGGGCGGTGCGAAGGTTATCGTAACACCCGGTTACCTGTTTGAGGTTCCGATCTATGAAGCTCAGACGAAATATCCCGATGTAAAGTTCATCCTGCTGGATGGTGCTCCTCATACTGCTGATTACGCAACCTATGAGACAAAGGCAAACGTAGCAAGTGTTATGTATGCGGAAGAAGAGTCCGGTTATCTGGCTGGCTATGCAGTAGTTCAGGATGGAATGAAGAAGCTTGGTTTCATGGGCGGTATGGCAGTTCCTGCAGTTCAGGCCTTCGGTTATGGTTTCTTACAGGGCGCACAGGATGCAGCTGCTGATTTAGGACTGGCTGATGGTGATGTATCCATAACTTATCACTATACCGGTAACTTTGAAGAGAACGATACCAATAAGGCAACCGCAAAGACCATGTATCAGGAAGGTACAGAAGTAATCTTCGGATGCGGCGGTTCTGTTGGTAAGAGTGTTATGGCAGCGGCTTCCGAGTCCGGCACCAAGGTAATCGGTGTTGACGTTGACCAGAGATATGACAGTGATACAGTAATCACATCCGCAACCAAGGGTCTTGGAGCATCCGTAATCCAGGTTCTGGAGGCCATCTATAAGACGAATACCTGGGACACCTTTGCAGCTAAGACAACCTATTTCAATGCAGCTAATAATGGTGTAGGACTTCCTACCGTAGTAATCGGTGATGCAGCTGCGAATGCATTTGACAGATTTACATCCTTTGATAAGGCAGCATATGATGCAGTATATACAAAGCTTGTTGACGGAAGCGTAGATCCTCTCCGTACCATCACAGTTGCTGATGCCAGCGGTGTTGCTACTGCTGAAGAACTTGTAAGCGGCCTGAATTTAAGCAAGGTAGCAGTTGAGGTTAGATAGTAGTCACTATAGAGTATAGCAGACATATTGTCCAAGCCTAAACCTAAGGGGAAAGATGATGGTCTTTCCCCTTTATTTCATAAATACGAGCCATGCCGGTAAGCAGGCATCGGAGCTATTCTCGTAGCGTGTTTTTTCCGGTTTTCCTACATAAGAATGAAATCTGATAAAATGATTAGAATCGTAACATAAGATAACACAGTAAAATTCATACTATAGGTTGACCAACTTTAAATTGTTTCGAAGGAAATTATACAATAACTTTATGGAAGAGGTTAACGTGGAAAATTATATTATTGAAATGTTGGGTATTACAAAAGAATTTCCAGGTATCATTGCAAATGACGATATCACTTTAAGGCTTCGCAAGGGGGAAATCCATGCACTTCTCGGTGAAAACGGGGCCGGCAAGTCGACTCTGATGAGTGTTTTGTTCGGACTGTATACGGCTGAGAAGGGGGAGATCAGAAAGAACGGTCAACCAGTAAAAATCAGCAACCCAAATGACGCGAATGCTTTAGGCATCGGTATGGTTCATCAACACTTTAAATTGGTTGAGATCTTTACCGTATTAGAAAATATTATTCTCGGTGTAGAACCTGAGAAGCTAGGGTTTATACAGAGGGCGGAAGCCAGAGAAAAGGTAATTGCCTTAAGTGAGCAATATGGACTTAAGGTGAATCCGGATGCTTATATTGAACAGATTTCTGTCGGAATGCAGCAGCGTGTCGAGATTTTGAAGATGCTGTATCGGGAAAATGACATTTTAATTTTTGACGAACCGACGGCAGTTTTGACTCCACAGGAAATAGATGAGCTGATGGACATCATGCGAGGGTTTGCAAAAGAAGGGAAATCCATCCTATTTATCACCCATAAATTGAATGAAATCATGGCTGTTGCAGACCGCTGCACTGTTCTGCGCAAAGGGAAATGCATCGGCACAGTTGACATAAAAGACACTTCCAAGGAAGAACTCTCAAGAATGATGGTTGGAAGAGATGTAAATTTCAAGGTTGACAAGAAGGAAGCGGTAAAAGGAGAGGTAGTGCTTTCCATAAAGGATATTACTGTTCCCTCCCAGATTCATAAGAACAATGCTGTAAAAAATGTATCCTTTGACGTCCATGCAGGAGAGATTGTCTGTCTGGCCGGTATTGACGGCAACGGACAATCCGAATTCGTTGCTGCCCTGACAGGTTTGGAGAAACCCAGTAAGGGAAATATAACCTTGTACGGCAAAGATATTACGAAGGCTTCCATCCGGACAAGATCAAAAACAGGAATGAGCCATATCCCTGAGGACAGGCATAAGCATGGTTTAGTATTGGATTATTCCCTAGAAGAGAATATGATACTTCAGAGGTATTGGCAGCCGGAATTTAAGAACAAGGGCTTTCTCCGTAAAAATAATATGCGTGCTTATGCGGAGCGCCTTATTAAACAATACGATGTCAGAAGCGGCCAGGGACCGGTAACGATAACCAGAAGCATGTCCGGTGGTAACCAGCAGAAAGCAATCGTAGCCAGAGAGATTGATAAGGAACATCAGCTTCTGGTAGCGGTACAACCGACCAGAGGTTTGGATGTCGGAGCAATCGAGTACATTCACCGGCAGCTGGTAGCAACCCGTGACGCAGGAAAAGGAGTTTTACTGGTTTCTCTTGAGCTGGATGAGGTAATGAATGTCAGTGACCGTATTCTAGTGATGTATGAGGGAGAAATCGTCGGCGAATTGGATCCTAAGAAAACCACCGTTCAGGAACTGGGACTTTATATGTCAGGGGCGAAACGGGATACCGTAAAGGAGTAAACTTAAGGGAAGGAATGTGTTAGTGTGACGTTTATGGATAATGTTAATCTGTTTCTCAAGAAACTTACAAAAAGTAAGGGTTTTTCGGCATTTACTTCCGCACTTCTGGCGATAGCCCTCGGCTTGATCATTGGCTTTATCGTAATGGTAATTGCAGGCTCTGAGAAGGCTGGGATTGGCTTCAAGACGGTTCTGACCGGAGGCTTTAGTAAGCTCGGTGATGTATTCTATTTTGCAACACCGATTATGATGACCGGTCTTGCAGTTGGTTTTGCCTTTAAGATGGGACTATTTAATATCGGTGCCTCTGGACAATATACCATGGGCATGTTTTTTGCCATGTATGTTGGGTTTATGTTCAAAATGCCTCCCGAGATTCACTGGATTGCCTGTGTTCTGGCAGGTATGATCGGCGGAATGCTGTGGGGTATCATTCCCGGCTTCTTTAAGGCGTTTCTAAATGTTAATGAGGTAATCACCTCAATTATGTTCAACTATATCGGTATGTACCTGGTGGACATGTGGGTCAGGAGCAACAAAACGATGTATGTAGCTATGATGACCAGAACAGCATATCTGCCCGGCTCCGCGCAGCTTCCATCCCTCGGTGTAGAGGGCTCCAATGTAAATATCTCTATCTTTATCGCAATTATCTTAGCAATTATACTGTTTATCGTCCTGAATAAGACCACCTTCGGCTTTGAGCTGAAGGCAACGGGTTATAATAAGCATGCCAGTAAGTATGCCGGTATGAACGGAACCAGAAATATTATATATACCATGGCAATTGCCGGAGGCCTGGCAGGACTCGGCGGAGCCTTCTACATTCTGGCACCGGCGGCAATCAAAGGTAGCAGTATGACCTATGAACCGATTAATGTTATTGCTGCTAACGGCTTTAACGGTATCGCGGTAGCTCTGCTTGGTAACTCCAGTCCGATCGGTATCATCTTCTCCGCAGTATTCATATCCCATATCCAGAGAGGCGGCACCTTAACCAGCCTATACGGATATAAGCCGGAGATCATTGATATCGTAATCGCGGTTATTATATACTTCTCAGCCTTCTCCATGCTGATGAAGACCACAGCAGGAGCTTTCTTAATAAAGTCCAGACAGTATATCAGTAGAGCAGGGAAGAAGCCGGGGGTCACTACACCGGAACAGGAACTAAAACCCGGAGTTGATCTTCCGGACCATCCAGAACCTGAGGATAACGATGAAGCGGTGAGTCTGGAATCTTCTGCAGTCGAGGAAAACGAAAAAGCAGAGAAGGAGGGAGAATAATATGGATAACTTTTATTATCTGATACAGAACACACTCCCTGTAGCAATCGCTTTGCTTTTGGTGGCGCTCGGAGGAATGTTCAGTGAACGGAGCGGTGTCATCAATATCGCTTTGGAAGGTATCATGTTGTTTGGAGCTTATATCGGGTGCGTCTTCGTATATAAGATTGAGAAGACTGATTTAAACCTAAATCCTCAAGTGATCCTACTGTTGGGCATGTTAATAGCAGCAATAGCTGGAATTGTGTTTTCCCTGCTGCTATCCCTGGCTGCTGTCAATATGAAGGCGGATCAAACCATTGTCGGAACCTCGCTGAATATGCTGGTACCGGCAGGCGTTCTGCTGTTCTCCAAGATGTTCTTTAAAGGGGATGGAGTAACAACGGATACTTACTTCTATATCAAGGAAGTCCCCGGATTAAGTAAGATTCCTGTCCTGGGAAGACTTTTCTTCCAGAACACTTACCTCAGTATTTATATTGGATTTTTCTTATTGATTGTTGCCACCATCATTTATTACAAAACAAGCTTTGGCCTTCATCTGAGAGCTTGCGGTGAGCATCCACAGGCGGCTGACTCAGTCGGTATCAATGTATACAAGATGCGGTATGCCGGAGTTGGTCTTTCGGGAGCACTTGGCGGCATCGGAGGCTTCTTCTATGCAGTAGGTATCATGAATGGGGATGCCAACGGACATACCGGTGTGGCAGGCTTTGGTTTCCTGGCTCTTGCCGTTATGATTTTCGGACAATGGAAGCCTATCCGGATCCTGATTGCAGCACTGTTCTTTGCCTTCTTAAGGACACTGGCTTATTCGGTATCCTTATTCCCGTTCTTAGCGAAGCTGAAGCTGGATCAGACTTATTATAAGATGTTACCCTATGTGGCTACCATGGTGGTGTTGGCCTTTACCTCGAAGAAATCAAGAGCACCTAAGGCAGAGGGTATTCCTTACGATAAGAGTATGAGATAGCAGTAGGATTAAATAATTAATATATATTAATAAAGCATCGGCTCGCTGATGTATTATGATTATGAATACCAAATTAGCGAACAATATATGAGTTTTGTTAAAAGTGTAGCTGTAGCTACACTTTTTCTTTGAGATAAATGCTACCATTATACCAACAGATTACAGAACTTGAGACATCGGGACGTTAACCAATCACTATGATGTAATGAACTATCATTAATGCAACCTATAAAATTATGCACATAAAGATCGGGAGGATCAGGGAATGGTAAGACAGATTATAAATATTAAGGAAGAATTATGTAATGGCTGTGGATTGTGTGTCAGTGCCTGCCATGAATCCGCTATCGGCTTAGTGGATGGCAAGGCAAAGCTTCTTAGGGATGATTATTGTGACGGACTCGGTAATTGCCTTCCGGTTTGTCCGACAGGGGCGATTACCTTCATAGAAAGGGAAGCTCTCGAATATAACGAAGCAGAAGTAAAGAGGAATATGGAGAAGGAGCAGAAGGAAAGGGATGAGGCTGGACGTGCAGATACTACTTCAAAAGCTCAGGCTCCGGCAGCGCATCCGGCTCATCAGGGCGGCTGTCCCGGTTCCAGAATGCAGACCATAAAAAGAGAAGAGTCATCGGCAGTTCCAAAGCAGGAACAGAAGGAGACTGTTATCCCTTCCCAGCTAAGACAATGGCCGGTACAGATTCAGCTGGTTCCGGTCAATGCACCGTACTTTGGCGGAGCAGACCTGTTAATTGCAGCAGATTGTACAGCTTATGCATACGGGAATATTCATCAATTCATGAAGGATAAGATTACCTTAATCGGCTGTCCGAAGCTGGATGATGCGGATTATGCAGGGAAGCTGACTCAGATCCTGATGAACAATGAACTGAACAGCATTACCGTTCTGCGAATGGAGGTTCCCTGCTGCGGAGGAATCGTGCATGCGGTTAAGACAGCAATGTTAAACTCCGGCAAGCTGCTTCCCTGGAGAGTAGTGACCATATCAACAGATGGTTTGATATTGGAGGACAGAGGATAAGTAAGTAGGATGACGTACACTGTTCTGCTCCTTTATTTATGGGGCATATTGAATTAGGGTACTTGGCTTACAGAATTGGTTTAGTAGCACTTTTTCTATTATTACATAAATTTATATTACAAGGAATGTAATAAAGGGGATTAGTATGGAAGATTGTGAGGTAAAACGAATGCCTCTGATCGGCGATATGGCACCTGCCTTTCACGCAAAAACCACCCAGGGAGAAATCGATTTTCCGAAGGATTTCAG
>JAEZHX010000056.1 GCA_023436765.1 Bacillota bacterium | reverse complement strand
GAGGGTCATAGGTTCGAGCCCTATAGGTCCCATTGATGCCGGCGTGGCGGAACTGGCAGACGCACAGGACTTAAAATCCTGCGGGACTAACCTCCCGTACCGGTTCGATTCCGGTCGCCGGCATTCACCTTAACCACAAAGATAATTCTTTGTGGTTTATATTTCCGTATAACACTTATGTATGCTTAGCTCAGCTGGATAGAGCGTCTGGCTACGGACCAGAAGGTCGGGGGTTCGAATCCTCTAGCATACACTATGCATTCGAATGTGTGCCCTTGCACACATTTTTTTTATGCTTCTTTATCGTAATATTTCAACTGATGGATGACCTGCATTGTTTTCACCAATACTAACAAGTGATTCGACTAGCAGGAATTTCAATCTCAGAATTAAGTTAATTATAATCATTTATTAATTTACGTCTGTATCGTTATATGATAGAATGGGTCAAAGGAGGCGGCAGCATGAATAAAAGAGAATT
Source organism: Bacillota bacterium (assembly GCA_023436765.1). Taxonomy (GTDB): domain Bacteria; phylum Bacillota; class Clostridia; order Lachnospirales; family Lachnospiraceae; genus Mobilitalea. The sequence continues at coordinate 6,849 of JAEZHX010000056.1, read as the reverse complement.
TTTGGATGTATTGAGACAAGCCTTAGATGGAGAAGTCAGCCCGGATATCATAGAGCAAAATATAAAATATTATGACAACTATATCACTACCAATTCTATCAAGGATGAGGAAACAATATTGAATGAACTGGGTCATCCCAGGTTAATAGCAAAGACGATCATTGAATCAGAGAAAATCGCCAGGGAGAAGGGGAAATCTACCGGCTATAGGGGCTATAACGAAGAATATAGCGATAGACGTTACCCCGGAGAGGAAAAACAGGAAGAGCAAGTGAACGGAAGAAATTATGGAACTAGAAGACGCTCCATATTCTTTCAGGGTGTACGCTGGTATCATAAAGTATTTCTATGGGTAATACTTATTTCCTTCCTTCTGCTGTTACTTTTTATCGGAAGGGTTATCATACGTCTTCTTTATGTATTTGCTGTTCCCATAATCTTAATGGTTTTATTACTGTCTTTATTCCGCAGGCGATGAACAGAAATGTCTATTGCACAGGTATTTATTAATAATGTACAATGTGAAACGACCGCAAGGGGGAGCCAGGCGGTCGTTTCGATGAGGGGAGTATAAATAATTAATAAGGGGTTATATGCTCGGGTCACCGAGCACGTTAATATTATAATATAGATAGTATGAATATGCAACATTTATATTAAGTTTACGCTTTCAATTAAGGCATCTTCTATTATTCTTACGAAAAGGAAAGGAAGGCAGAACCAATTAAGTCGTTAGGTATCAAATTTATAACAACATGAGAAGTAAAAATAAATAAAAAATGGAAATATTATTGATTTCATAATGGAGCTCAAATGTATATTTCATATGAAACAGCAGATAATAATGTCGTAATACAAATTTATATATTATTATTAGGAGGCCATTCTATGACAAGCAATAATAATTCCAGCAAAAATGCTAACACAAGCAACAACAATGCTTCTAACGTAAGAAATACTACTGGAACATCTAATGCTAATACCAGCAGAAACGCAAACACATCCAATGCTAATACAAGCAGAAATGCTGGTACCAGCAATTATACAACCGGTACAAGCCGCAATGCTTCTGGCAGCAGATGCAATGACACAACATCCAGAGATTCTTCAAGGGATTCCTCTTCAAGAAACAATACAAGTAACACCAGCAGGAACAATTTCAGAGATATGGATGACCTAGATAATAATTACTAATCAGAAACGCAGTAATTTATGAAGTCCCCTCAGAAATGAGGGGACTTTTTCAACGAAAGCAAAAAGAGCAAAGTGAACAAACAAGCTGGTTCACTTACATGCTCACAAATATGCGAACGCGCACGAAGAAAATCGCAGTGCGCGTTTTTTAGTGCCATTTCTACGATTTAGCTAGCATTTCAACCTACATTGAATATATTATAGGGGGAGAGTATTAGGATCCTCAACCAAGAAGGGAGTGACAGTACAGGGATGTCTTTTGATACAATACGGGCGAATGAAATTACCTATTATATTGGAAAACAAAATGTTTTGATTATTGATTTGAGGGACAGGGAAGAGTATATTGCAGGACATATTCCGACGGCTGTTAATATACCTTATGAAGATCTGGAGGAGAACAAGGCCGGACTTAAGCAATATCATCTCCTTGTTTTTTATTGTGACAGGGGCCATATCAGCTTGATGGCTGCCAGAGATCTGATCAAAGATGGATTTAATATTAAGAGTCTCTATGGTGGTATTCGTGCTTATCGTGGAAAGCTGGAAAGTTATTAATGTGAATTTGTTGAAGCACCGTTCACATTCTTGGATTTGTCCATTGACTGGAGGGCAAAAGAGCCTTACAATAACTATTGATAAAATACAAGTTACATCGGAGGTAGGAATGAACCAATTGGAATATATATCGCCATGCCATTTTGGACTTGAAGCGGTACTGAAACGGGAAATCATGGACTTGGGCTACGAGATAACGAAGGTAGAGGATGGCAAAGTAAGCTATACCGGCGACGAGCATGTCTGTGCCAGGGCAAATATGTTTCTTAGAACAACAGAGAGAGTTATGCTGAAAATTGCATCCTTTCATGCAGAAACCTTTGATGAGCTGTTTGAAAATACGAAGAGCATCCCATGGGAAGACTTCCTTCCAAAGGACGGAAAGTTCTGGGTTGCTAAGGCAAACTCTGTAAATTCAAAGCTTTTCAGTCCATCCGACATCCAGTCGATCATGAAAAAGGCTATTGTGGAAAGATTGAAATTAAAATATAAAACAGATTGGTTTGAGGAGAGCGGCAATTCCTATCCTCTCAGAGTTACCATAATGAAGGATGAGGTAACCGTCAGTATGGACACCTCAGGTGAATCTCTTCATAGAAGAGGATACCGTAAGCTGACCAGTAAGGCTCCTATAACTGAAACCCTGGCAGCTGCATTGATTATGCTTACTCCATGGAACAAGGACAGAATTCTTGTGGATCCCTTCTGCGGCAGCGGTACAATACCAATTGAAGCTGCTATGCTTGGAGCAGGGATTGCACCGGGAAGTAACCGCAGCTTCCTGGCAGAGACCTGGACTGAGCTTTTTCCGACGAGTACATGGACTATGGCAAGGGAAGAGGCTAAGGCTAAGGTACGGACTGACATCACAATGAATATTCAGGGCTATGACCTTGACGGAGAAATTATTAAAGCTGCCAGACAGAATGCAAGATGGGCAGGAGTGGATCATCTGATTCATTTCCAGCAAAAACCTGTAAAAGAATTAAGCAGCAGTAAAAAATATGGGTTTATCATTACGAACCCTCCCTATGGAGAAAGACTGGAGGATCAAAAGGTTCTTCCGGAGTTATATAAGGAGATTGGTAGGGTATTTGAAGGGTTGGATTCCTGGTCGTATTATATCATATCATCTTATGAAGATGCCCAGAAGTATATCGGAAGAAAAGCAGATAAGAACAGGAAGATATATAATGGTATGATAAAGACATATTACTATCAGTTTATAGGACCGAAGCCCCCTAAGCAACAGCAGAATTAATAAATAAGGTGATGGAAATGTTAGCCTCCATACGGAGAATTACAATATCCCATCACCTTTTTAGTTATATTCTGTTCGATATCCATTGGATGATATCGGAGTATACTTCATCATTATTCAGCTCATTGAGTAGTTCGTGCCTACAGTCCGGATAAAGCTTTGAGCTTACGTTAGTAAAGCCGGATTTTTTATAGACTGACAGAAGCTTCTTAATCTCCCTGCCATATCCGCCTACCGGATCCTTCTCCCCGCTGATCACATAGATAGGAAGCTCCTTCTTGGTCTGTCTGATCAGGTTCTTCTTCGTAGATCCGTTGATTAGCTTGAGAAGATCATGATAAAAGGAGGCAGTACAGGTGTAACCGCAATATGGGTCATGGATATAAGCTCCTACCACGGTATGGCTCCTGGATAACCAATCAAAGGCGGTACGTTCCGATAGCTTCGTAAATCGCTTACTTCCGAACATAAGATTATTCATATAGGGAGAAACATGCTTCGGTCCCTTGAATCTCTGTATAAAAGAGGAGGCCATAAGTCCTGCATGGTTTAAAAGCTTTGGAGTATGGGCAGTTCCCATCAGGATAACTCCATGATATTTATCATAGGTCTGAATGACATTTCTCGCAATAAATGAGCCCATGCTATGCCCAAGGAGAAAGAATTTACCGCATCTATTATTCTGATCTATATATTCACTGATATGAATGGCATCGTCTATGACCAGCTGGTAACCTTTGCTTGGTGCGAAGAAACCCAGTTCACTTAATTTCTTGTCCGTGCCATGGCCACGATGGTCATACAGATATACATCAAAGCCTTGTTCAACCAGATACTGTGCAAATACATAATAACGTTTCTGATGTTCAGCCATCCCATGTAAGATTAGGATACTTGCCTTAGGTACTTCCGAACTAAAAAAATATGTAAGCTTAGTAATATATCCGTCTCTCTGCTTGATTGATATGTATTTGATATCATTCATAAACCTTTTTCTCCTTTTATACATGGCGGCTACGAAAAGTACATGATACTATCTTATTATATAGATTTTTCTGGAAGATTGCAAGAATGAAGAGAAGAGATTAACTACATAATTCCCTAAAATAATTCCATTGGGTGTAAATAGATATTGTGAATAAATAGATATTATTATATAATCTTTACTATATTATACTATTATGCTGAATTATACTGAATTATTTGCTCGGAAACAGGGGGATACTGTATGGATAAAATGCTGCTTAAGAGAACGGCTATCCAGAGTGTTGCATTAATGATTACAGTTATAACGTTATCCTATGCTTTGAGGCAGTACAGCCATGCCATAATCTCAGCCAGTGATATTAGTAGTGCAGAGGCGGCATCACTTATTGCAGAGGACAGCATTACTCCTCTGACCGATGATATCCCGGATAGAGTTGCTCAGGAGGTAGGACAACAAAACGGAGTCGATATTGTAAAAGAGCCCTCCGGTTTACCCGGAATGCTGAAGGATGTTGATACTGACATCGTAAAACAGCTGGGTGACAAGTATCTGGTCATAAGAAAGCCCTCAGCAACAGGAATCAAGATGGATCTGAAGGAGATATATATAACGAAAAGCATCAAACTTATTTTCAGTACCACGGATGCATTTCATATGGACTCAAATGATATAGGCAGGGTAAATGGGAAGAATGTATACATCGGCACTCCCTCCTATACAGAGAATAGTGTGGTGGTAACTGATCCGGAGGATGGTACGACCAGTACTGTTGTAACCAGAGATTATGGACAGGATATCGTCCATGGAATCTCGTTTACTAATCCTGAGCTGTCTAAAGACATAATGGAACTGACATTAGAGCTGGATACTGTTTATGCACATAGTATTAGGGAGGATGAGACATATTATTATATCGGTCTTCAAAAGCCCTCTGAGGTGTATGACAGGATTCTGGTTCTTGACGCAGGACACGGAGGGAAGGATGCCGGTGCCTTAAGCAAGGATGAGTCGGTCTATGAGAAAAATGTCAATCTTGGGATTCTACTGGAATTGAAAAAACTGCTCGATCAGGAGAATATAAAAGTATACTATACGAGACTAGGGGACGATAAGGTATTCTTACGTCCGAGAGTTGAATTGGCGAATGCGGTTGACTGTGATTACTTTATCAGCATTCACTGCAATGCGAGCGGCTCTACCAAACCGAGCGGAACCGAGATTTTCTATTATGCTACGGAATTCAAGCAGGTAAGTTCAAAAGCACTTGCAACCATATTCAGTGAAGAGATCGGGAAGTCAACCACCCTGACAAACAGAGGGCTGGTATCCTTAAGGAAGGATGATGTCTATATTCTAAATCATTCCAAGGTACCTGCGGTATTGATTGAATCGGGATATATGACAAACCTGAATGATCTGAATTATTTGAAGGAGAAGGAAAACCAGAAGTCAATTGCTCAGGGAATTTATAGCGGTATTCTCAGAGCATACGAGGAGCTTCCGGTGAAATAACAAGTAGGAGACAAGATGAAAAGAATTATATTTGCAACAGCAAATGAAGGTAAAATGGATGAAATCAGAGCAATCCTCAGTGACCTGAATGTGGAACTGCTCTCACTGAAGGATGCGGGATTAGCTCCTGATATTGATGAGAATGGTAGCACGTTTGAAGATAACGCAATCATTAAAGCTAAAATTGTATCGGAATTAACAGGGGAAATGGTGTTAGCTGATGATTCCGGATTAGAGGTGGACTATTTAGATAAAGCACCCGGTGTATATTCTGCAAGGTTTTTGGGAGAAACTACTCCATATTCGGTTAAGAACCAATATATTATTGATCAGTTGAAAGGAGTGGAGGGGGAATTAAGAAGTGCAAGATTCGTTTGCGTGATCGCATGTGCCTTCCCCGGCGGTGAAACAGTAACCCGAAGAGGCACCATTGAAGGCTTAATTGCTCATGAGATCTGCGGTGCCCATGGTTTTGGATATGACCCGATTTTTTATGTACCAGAATACAAATGTACTACGGCGGAGATGCTTCCGGAGCAAAAAAATGAACTCAGCCACAGAGGAAAGGCATTAAGAGCCATGAAAGAAGTAATTCTTAAACATATTTGATAATCGGGAGACGGAAATGAAGGTTCTGATCGTAAGTGACACCCATGGAAGGGAACAACTGCTATTTAACATATTACAGCGGGTTAGCCCGATTGACTTGCTAATCCATCTTGGGGACTTTGAAGGCGGGGAGGACTATATCAGGGAGATTGCTCCATGTCCAACAGAAATGGTATCCGGTAACAATGACTTCTTTAATGGTTTGCCAAAAGAAAAAATGATTTTACTTGGAAAGTATTATATCATGATTACTCATGGTCACAGATATGGAGTGAACTCAGGAACCTATACGGTGAAAGAAGCAGCTAGAAGAAATCAGGCTGATATCGTTATGTTCGGACATACCCATGTTCCCATGATTGATTTAAGCGATGATGGTGTATGGGCAATTAATCCGGGAAGCCTGGCATTACCCAGGCAACATGGCAGAATTCCTACCTTCATCATCATGGAGATAGATTCGAAGGGAGAGGCACATTTTACCCTCAATTATTATAAGGAATAAGAGGTTCTGAATCTCTTGAAACCCTTATTTTTCTTATGTTTATAGTATTTTTGGAAATACGAAAAAGATATGAAAAAGATGTTGACAATACCGGGTTGCTATTATATAATAAATCTTGCGTCACGGCTGGAACGAGCGAAAAGCCTTGAAAATGCACAAGTTGTCGGGGTGTGGCTCAGCTTGGCTAGAGTGCTTGATTTGGGATCAAGAGGTCGCAGGTTC
>JAEZHX010000054.1 GCA_023436765.1 Bacillota bacterium | reverse complement strand
AGATAGGCTATCCGGTGGGTAAGCACTCTGGTCTTACCGGAGCCTGCTCCTGCAAGGATAAGCAAGGGTCCTTTGTCATGGAGCACAGCTCGTTTCTGCTCCGGATTCAATGTATCATAAATACTCATGTATGTAACCTCCAAATATCATTTACGCATCCAGCAGACGTCTTTCTAATATAACAATCATAACTGCACATGTATCAAGATTATAGCATATTAACCTCCCTGAAACAACTGCTGATGCAATCCATTCAACAATGTACGATACAAACCAATCAGCAATGTATGATACGATTCATAAACAACATCCGATACAATCCAATCAGCAATGTATGATACAATTCATAAACAATATTCGATACAATCCGTTCAACAACGTACGATACAATCCAATCAGCTAAGAATAATTTAATCAGTCGTGTTCATAATCGTAACTAGCTACAGTTCAGCCCTGGCAAAGTACATACAAAGGACCGGGGAGAAATGATTTCCATGGTGAGTATTGCATTCGCCGGTACTTAGGTTCTGTCTTATAGAACCTTATGTACCGCTGCGTAATGCACCTAAGCGGGAGCGTCTCATCCATGGGAACATTTCCTCCCTGGTCCTTTTAGTTACCTTTAAGGCTGAACTGTAAACGTTACGATATGACTATTTTTGCTTTGACATCTAGTATCGGATACTATATAATGTTAGCAGAGGTGATATGGTTGGATATGTCAAAAGAAGAGTATATCAAAGGCTTGATTGACAACCTAAAGGATGTCAAATATATCATGCCGGACGATATACCCAATATAGATTTATATATGGATCAGGTTACAACCTTTATGGACAAGCATCTGAAGTCCTCCAAACGTTATACGGAAGATAAGCTGCTGACAAAGACCATGATCAACAATTACACCAAGAATGAACTTTTGCCCCCGCCGAATAAGAAGAAATATTCTAAGGAGCATATGTTCCTTTTGATTTTCATTTACTATTTTAAGAATATCTTGTCGATCAATGATATCCAAAATATCTTCAATCCCCTGACTCAGCGGTATTACGGAGAGGGTTCGAAGGTCAGTCTGGAGGATATCTATGAAGAGATTTTCCGCCTCGAGAAGGAAGGAATCGATTCCCTAACCAAGGACATGATCAGGAAGATGACGAAAGCAAAAGAGTCCTTCGAGGATGTGAAGGATCAGGAGGATCATGATTTCCTGACTATGTTTTCCTTCATTTGTATGCTTTGCTTTGACGTATATATGAGAAAGCACATGATTGAGCAGATCATCGACCATTCCCTGATGGGTGAGGTTCGAACCTTTGGAAAAACTGCTGTTAAGAAACCGGAGAGTAAGAGCACTTCAGGAAAAGCAGATAAGGTTGCAGCTCCAGTGAAGAAGCCCACTCCCGAGAAGAAACCGACGCCGGAGATGAAGCAATTAACGGAAGCACAGAGAGTAGCTCTGGCAGCAAAGAAGGCCGCAGCGGCTGCAAAAAAGGCAGAAGCTCAGAGGAATCCGAAGTGACCTGAAAGAATTTAAAACGAGAGAGCTGTTGCACTAGCGGCTATGAAACCGTTATAGCACAGCTCATTTTTAGCCTTGTATAACGAAAAGACGATAGACATCACAAAAAAGGGGCGCCGCACACAGATAGTGCGACTGCCCCTTATACTTTTACTGTTCGATTGTGGGCTTACCATTCTTCATCCTTGCAAAAACCATGTCATAACCGTCATTTCCATAATTTAAGGAGCGGTTTACCCGACTGATAGTAGCGGTTGAAGCACCGGTTTTCTCAGCAATTTCCAGATACGTGTTATGGCTACGAAGCATTCTTGCAACCTCAAATCTTTGGGAGAGGGATAATAATTCATTTACAGTACAGATATCTTCAAAAAATATATAACATTCTTCAGGATTTTTTAAACTGAGTATTGCTTCAAATAAATGGTCAACGGCCATCGTTCTGATATTCTTGCTCATCGCTAGGAATCCTTCCTTTCATCCGCTCGTGATTTATACTCACACAGTTGTATTTTAACACTTTAATATTATGAAGTAAAGTACTTTTTCATAGTGCTTTTAAGGTTTTACATTAGTACAGTCTTGGGGATTTGAAGAAGCTTGACCTGCAGCCAGGGCAAAATCTGTCATCATACCTATCATATCTTTCACGCCTTGGTCCATAAGGGCCGCAGCGATCACAAGGCCTTCTTCTAGGATAGTACTCATCATTTCTACGGTTCTCACATCCGCCGAATAAGCATCCCATATTATCAACTCCTTTCCAATACCAATTTATGCTAAAGTTGAAATTTTGTGTATTATAGGGAAATGAAGTTAATTTGGTCGAAGCAGATCATTTATTGCAGTACCATCCGATTCTATTAAGGAAGGAAATTGGCGGTCTGCATCATCCTGCATTTTACATTCCTTTGTAATTCTGATAAACTAAACTTAATATTTAAGGGATAAGGAATGAGGGATTAGATAAGGAGGTACGAATGGAGCGGCATGATAAAGTAAGTACAGGGCATATTGGTTTTGATCAGACCATCGATTTCCTGCGACTGGGGGATAACGTGGTATGGCAGGTTGATACCATGGAAAGCTATCAGCTGATGGTTTATTCCTATGTGGAGCAGGCAAAAAGGGATCAGCGGAGAATGGTTTACGTGCGCTTTGGTAAGCATGAACCCTTATTCGGAGAGAAGGATGGACTAGTAATCTATGAGATGGATGCATCGATGGGCTTTGAAAGCTTTGCTACAGAAATCCATAATCTCGTAAAACAGGAAGGGCGTAAGGTTTTCTATGTATTCGATTGTCTGACGGATCTTCTTGAGGATTGGTGTTCGGATCTGATGATAGGTAATTTCTTCCGTGTTACCTGCCCATATCTATTTGAGTTGGATACCATCGCATACTTTTCCATCAAGAGGAATGTCCATACCTTCAGCACGATAGCAGGGATTAGAGAGACGACTCAGCTGTTGCTGGATCTATATAATGTGAATGGTAAGATCTATATCCATCCACTGAAGGTATGGCAGCGCTATTCACCGACCATGTTCTTTCCACACCTGATCAAAGAGGAGGAGGCATTCTGTATCACAGCCAGCTCGGAGGCTGCAGAATTGTTTTCCAGTATCCACAGAGGAGAAAAAAGGTTGGATTACTGGGATGTCCTGTTTCGGAATGCAAAGGAAGCTTTGACGGGTACGGTTAAGGAGCAGGAGGCAGTCAAAACCCTGTTAATGAACCTATTGATCGGTAACGGCTCGAAGATGATGGAGCTGTGTAAACGGTTCTTTACTCTTCGTGATATTCTGGAGATAGCCTCCAGGGAGATTGGTACCGGCTTTATCGGCGGCAAGAGTGTCGGCATGCTACTGGCCAGAAAGATCCTGGATGAGGTAGGGAAAGACCGTTTTGTTAAATTCCTGGAACCCCATGATTCCTATTACCTGGGCTCTGATATTTTCTATACCTATATCGTACAGAATGGGTGGTGGAGACTCAGAACGAAACAAAAAACAGAGGAGGGTTACTATAAATATGCCGTGGAGCTGAAGGAGAAGCTGCTTCGTGGTAATTTCCCGGAGATGATTCAGGAACAGTTCCTGCAGATGCTGGAATACTTCGGACAGTCTCCGATTATCGTTAGGTCCAGCTCCTTACTGGAGGATAACTTCGGAAATGCCTTTGCCGGTAAGTATGAGAGCGTATTTTGTGTAAATCAGGGAACTCTGGAAGAACGTTATGAGGCCTTTGAACAGGCAGTAAGAATCGTATATGCCAGCACGATGAATGAGGATGCACTGAATTACAGAATGAATCGTGGCTTGTCCTCGAAGGATGAGCAGATGGCCATACTGGTCCAGAGAGTATCGGGAGATTATTATGATAATTTTTTCTTCCCTCATATCGCCGGAGTAGGCAATTCCTCTAATCTATATGTATGGGAGAGAGGAGTGGACATGGATGCCGGTATGCTAAGGCTGGTCTTCGGACTGGGAACCAGAGCAGTGGACCGGACGGAGGGTGACTATGTCCGCATTGTCAGTCTGGATAATCCCCTTCGGCTCCCTCCTATCAATTATGAAGATATGAGAAAATACTCTCAACATTATGCCGATGTGCTCTCCTTGAAGGATAATGCCCATGTATTCAGGCCAATCGAAGAATTGCTGGCAAAGAATATTAAGGTTAAAAAGGAGCTTTTTGCCAGTATTGATTATGAAACTGCAGACCGACTAAGAGAGCTAGGGTATCAGAATGTACCTACTCCCTACATTATGGATTTTAAGAGGCTTCTGAAAGATACCGAGTTCCCTGTTATCATGAAGGAGCTGATGGCGCTGTTATCAAAGGAATACGATTATCCTGTGGATATAGAATTTACAGCGAATTTCGGGAAGGATGGCAGCTTTAAGATTAACCTACTGCAATGCCGACCTCTGCAGACGAAGGGGTTGGGAAAAACAGTTGATATCCCTGAGCTTGAGGAGGAGGGGCAGTGCCTGCTCCGTATGAAGGGAAATTTTATGGGTGGCAATATCAGATTGCCTCTGGATTATATTATTTATGTTCCTACCAGAAGCTATCTGGACTTATCCGAACAGGAGAAGTATTCCGTAGCCAGGCAGATCGGTAGGATTAACTCGGCCTTGAAAGGTAAGCGCTGCATGCTCATCGGTCCGGGAAGATGGGGGACTACGACACCTTCCCTGGGAGTACCCTTACAATTCACGGAGCTCTGTAATATGTCAGCCATCTGTGAGGTGGCTTCACAGGAAGCCGGATTCATGCCGGAGCTGTCCTATGGCAGTCATTTCTTCCAGGACCTGGTGGAATCAGACATCTTCTATGCGGCTATCTTTGACGGACAGAAGGAGGTGATCTATCACCCCGGGCTCATTCTCATGAAAGAGAATCTCCTAACGAATATACTACCGGATAGTGAAAGATATAAGGACGTGATTCATATAGCCGATGCTGGGGGCATGGAGGTATTCTCGGATATCCAGACGCAGACTCTGCTATGCCGTTAAGAAGGTATATCACTGCATTAAGGTGATTCTTAAGCCCTAACTATGTGAAGTCCAGACACTTGAATATGGAGAGGCGATGTAATCTGCTACTTTACATTTGATGATAAATGGGGTACAATCTTAAAATCTTAAAAAAATGTCGAAAGAACAGGATAACACACATGAAAAAATCGTTGACAAGCAAATTTATCTTAATTTTTGTTGTATTAATAGTAGTTATTACTGCAGCATTTACCTACGTATCTTATCAGGAAATCCAGACTTCAGTTACTAACCAGATGAAAAATGACGGAACAACTTTAGTCCTATTCTTGAAGAGCCAGATCCAGAAAAACAATATTACCTCCCTAGAAGGGCTTCATAACATCTTCGGCGAAATTAAGCAGGGCAGTAACGGTTCCATTGAATATATCTCTTTTTCGGATCATAATTACAATATCATTGCATCAGATGATTTTATAACGACTGAGGAGAGCGGGACGGATGCCGTCTCTTCCGCAACCTCCCAAGGAAGCGTATCAGAAGTAGTGACGGATAAGGTGACCAGGGGCGATATCATTCCGGCTGCCTCGGGTGAAAATGTATATAATGTATCAACTGAATTCACTCTGACAGAACAGCTTACAGGGGCGCTCAATATTGGACTATCTCTGAAAAGCATGTATGCTCAGATACAAAAATCAGTATGGGATACCATCTGGATCTCATTATTCATCATGATTCTTACACTAATAGCAGGTTACATATTTGCACGAAGAATCATTAGCCCGATTAAGCAGATGTCCGACAATATGAAGAGCTTTGCTGACGGAGATTTCACCATCAGCTTCAGGCATAAGAGCAAGGATGAAATCGGACAGATGAGCACCGTATTGAATAGTATGCGTGAAAATCTTAAGGGAATGATGGGAAGTATACAGGAGAATTCAAACCAGGTGTCCCAGAGCTCCACTCAGCTTACGACTGTGATTGATGAGACCTCCATAGTGGCACATGAAATAACGAAAGCCTCCGAGGAATTGGCAATCGGTGCGACAGAACTTGCCGTAAACGCTGCGGAAGGATTGGAAAGACTGAATTCTCTGGCACAGGAAATCAATGCTCTATATAATGGAGCTGGTTCTATGAAGAATATTATAGAACAGACTAGAAATGCAAATCAGGTTGGAATGGATTCCTTGAGGGAGCTTCAGAAGGCGATCGAAGAAAACTCTAAGGTTTCAGGGCAGATCAGAGAACAGGTAGAGGAACTGAGAGCAAAATCTGCTACGATCGTAGAGATTACTTCAGTGATAAAGACAATTGCGGAGCAAACCAATCTGCTTTCCCTGAATGCCAGCATAGAAAGCGCCAGAGCCGGAGAACATGGCAAGGGCTTTGCGGTAGTGGCAGAGGAAATCAGAAAGCTATCCGAGCAGACCAGAAAATCCATCATTGGTATCGAGGGAGTAATCACTGAAGTCAGCGAATCAGTTTCCAAGACCCATGAATTCATGGAGCAAGGCTCTAAGGTAATGAACAGAACTGCCTCCATCTCGGTGGAGTCCGGCAAGGCTTTTGAAACCATTGATCTATCAGTAGCAAATATTATTCAACAGATACAGGGTTTAATAGATGAAGTAATAAAGGTAAACATAGATAAGGATGAAGTAATCAAATCGATTGAGAGCATCTCAGCAATAACTGAAGAATCAACTGCATCAACAGAAGAGATTTCTTCCTCCCTGGAGCAGCAGCTGGGCAATATGTCTTTCATTTCAAATTCAGCGAAGAAGCTTCAGTCCATAGCATCGGAACTGGATCGGCTGACAGGACAATTTAAACTCTAGTAAGTCTGAAGGGTGCTTCTCGGAGAGATTCTCTGTATGGAATACAAGCCTTAGAAGAATATGGGGAGAAAATGTGAATATGTAATCTTGAGTAAAATAGCTGTTCCGCAGCAAATGAATTGCGGAATGGCTATTTTTTGTCCTTCAATTATTCATAGACAAACCAATAGATAGACATTATAATTATACGATATCAGAAAATGAGAGATCAGAATAAGTTCGGTACTTGGAAGGAGGCAGGACTGCCATGTTAACTGTCTGAATTGCTCC
>JAEZHX010000030.1 GCA_023436765.1 Bacillota bacterium | reverse complement strand
TCTATACCTTTATGATTATTCATTTCTTATTTTACATAATCTGTACAGTGATTACAATAGGCAATTCAGAGAATTGGCAACTTTTTTCTATACGTTATTTCCACTTAAATATGATAATCCCAGCCATAACAAAGATCAATCCGATCAGCTTCCGAAACTCAAAGGGAACCCTTTCGGAACCACATAAGCCGCACACCTCAAACAGATAGGCAACGATCAGCTGGGAGGTGATAATAAACATATTCGCTCTTGCCGGTCCGAGGGTATCCACACTCTTAATTACGGTGTAGGTAATCATCGCTCCCAGAACACCTCCGAGAAGCATATACTTATTATCAATCTTGAATAGGGAAGCAAAGCTCCCCTGCCTCCCGGTGGTAAACCAGGCTCCAAGACAGAAAATCAATGCTGTGAACTGGACAAAGCTCGCGCAGACCCAGATGCTGGTCTGCTTTGTTACTCCTGTATTAAATACCCCTTGTGTACTCATCAGAGCACCGGAAAGAATTGCAATTAAGATTCCCCACATAGCAATCAAGCCTTTCTGAAATGTAGTTTCGGTGTCCCAGACAGAAACAGGAAGGATAGCTTCCTGCTATTCTTCCTGTTTTAACATCCCCATAATGTGAAATTCTATACAATTCTTTTTGGAATTTTTATTCCAGCGTTCCTAACACTGCGTCCAGTATCCGGGTCATTTCATCGATATGCTTCTCTTCAATGATGAGTGGCGGTACAAAACGGATGATATTATTCCCTGCCGCAATCAAAATCAATCCTGCATCCATCGCCTTTTTTATAATATCCTTTACCGGAATACTGAATTCTAATCCCTGCATCAGACCGATACCTCTGTGCTCCTTGATAATTGAGTATTTCTCAGACAGCTTTTGCAGCTCTTTCGTCAGATAGGAGGAGGTTTCATTCACCTTAGCTAAGAGCTCCTGCTCTTCAAACAGATCAAACACCTTACTGACTGCTGCGGTTACAAACGGATTACCACCGTAGGTAGTTCCATGGTCACCGGGTTCAAAGGCTTTCGCCACCCTCTCCGTCGCTGCAAAGGCTCCCACCGGGACACCGCAGCCAAGAGCTTTCGCACAGGTAATGATATCAGGCTTCACATTATATTTCTGATATGCGAACATTGTTCCGGTCCTGCCCATGCCGCACTGGATTTCATCTAAAATCAGAAGAATATCCTTTTCCTCACAAAGCTTACGGATTCCTTCGATAAATTCCGGCTTTGCGGGATAGATGCCTCCTTCTCCCTGAATTGGCTCCATAATAATTGCGCTTGTATTCTCATTGACCAAAGCCTTCACACTGTCAAGATTATTGAACTCGGCAAAGACCACGCCTCCAATCAAGGGTTCAAAGGCTTCCCTGTACTTTTTGGTTCCGGTTACACTTAAGGCTCCCATGCTCCTGCCATGGAAGGAATGACCCATGGAGATGATCTGGCTTCCGGCTGCTCCATGCTTTAAATAGTAATATTTCCTTGCGAGCTTAATGGCCCCCTCGATTGCCTCGGTACCGCTGCTCGTGAAGAATACCCGATCCATGCCTGAGGCCTTGATCAGCTTAGCGGCGGCATCAATTGCAGGTACACTGTAATAGTAGTTGGAGGTATGCAAAAGTTTATCTATCTGTAACTTTAAAGCAGCATTATATTCCTGATTCCCGTAGCCTAAAGCGAATACCGCTATTCCTGCGGCAAAGTCCAGATACTTTTTACCGTTCGTATCATATAAATAAACGCCTTCTCCCTTATCCAAAACGATCTGGAAACGGTTATAGGTATGCATCAGCAGCTGTTCTGCTTTCTCGATGTATTCTTTCATTTCCATAGCTTTCCCTCCCACATCCTGCATATCGCTAATCCTGCAGGTCATCTACTAGCTTACTGTTTCATTCTCGAAGATTTTCTCTTTATGAATGATCGCTGTTCCGATACCACGGTTCGTAAAGAACTCCAGCAGCAAACAATGCTCCATTCTTCCGTCCAGGATATGTACTCTCGATACTCCGTTCCTAACTGCATCCACACAATTCTTCAGTTTCGGGAGCATACCGCCACCGATAAAGCCGCTGTCTAAAAGCTCATCTGCCTTCTCCAGTGTCAATACGGAAATCAGGGTACTCTTATCCTGCGGATCCCTGTAGACTCCTTCGATATCGGTAAGGAAAGCCAACTTCTCGGCACCGATGGCTGTAGCGACAGCACAGGCTGCATCATCCGCATTGATATTATAGTTCTGGAAGTTATCGTCCAGACCAATCGGCGCTATGACCGGTACGAAATCATTATCAATCAGGGTATTAATCAGCTCTACGTTCACCTCTTTGATATTCCCAACCAAACCGATGTCCTGTCCGTTCACCAGCTTCTTCTCCACCTTCAGGGTGGCTCCATCCTTACCGCTGATACCAACTGCTTTCACACCAAGCTTCTCGAGCATCTGGACCAGATTTTTATTCACCTTTCCGAGGACCATTTCCGCTACTTCCATCGTTTGTTCGTCCGTGACTCTTAGGCCCTCCACGAAGGCAGAATCATGGCCGAGCAGGCTAAGCCATTTCGTAATTTCCTTACCGCCTCCGTGTACAATAATGGGTTTCATGCCCACCAGCTTTAAGAGAGCGACATCCTTGATAACGTTCGTCTGCAGGCTTTCATTCGTCATGGCACTTCCGCCATATTTGACGACAACCTTCTTATTGTTGAATTTCTGTATATAGGGAAGGGCTTCGATCAGGGTCTGAGCCTTAAATAAAATCTGTTCCATATGTTCCATTTTGGGGTTCCTTTCTGTGGCAGTTATAGTTGTGGCAAAGGTATAGGTTGTGGCAGGTTCAGGGTACGATGGCGAAGGTATAGGTTGTGACAGGTTCCGGGTACGGTGGCGAAGGTATAGGTTATGGCGGGGTTCCGGAGGTGCCGGCCGGGAAGTTTGTCAGGTAACCTCGCCAAGCACTGCTATCCGGAAACGGGACAAGTATCGATATCTGCGGGCCGGCTCCAATCGCCTTCCATGGCGATGGAGCCTAAATCCGCCCTCCATGGCGGATTTTCCCTCACTGTTTTTTTGTTTCCGGTAAGCATTGCTAGGCTTCGCTTAAGGCAAACTTCTCCGGCCGACACTCCCCGTAACCCCCTGTAAGCTGTCTCCTATGGAACTCAACGTTTCATAGTTTATATCCTGCATCATATTCTTTTATGTTACTGTTTTCTCTTACTCCTGAATAACTTATTCTATTATTACTTTTGTTCCTTTATCTCAGATACGTTATATAGATCGTTATAATCAGAGCATTTATTGTTATTAAAGACTCTTAAACTAAAAACGATAAAATCTGTTATTGATATTGCAGACAGTTGATTTACCGTGTCAGTTCATTCTTTATGGAATTGATCTTATTTTGCTATCATCTAGCTCGTAATGGTTGTTACCTTGTTATTTGTTGTCTAGTTTGATGTTAGGAACGATAATCGGCATTGATCTTGACGTAATCATAGGAGAAGTCGCAGCCCCAGGCGGTGGCGGAGGCATTCCCCATCTTTACATCGGCGATTGCCTTCACTTCCTTCGCAGATAGAATTTTAGTCGCGGTTTCTTCGGAATAGTCGGTTGCCATTCCGTTCTCGACCAGCTTCAGCTTTCCGTCAATGCTTTCGATGAAGAGATCAACTGTTTCCGGATCAAAGGATACACCGGAGTAGCCCATCGCGCACAGGATGCGTCCCCAGTTGGCATCGTTACCGAATACAGCGGTTTTCACGAGGTTGGAGGTAATAATGGATTTGCTTAAGGTAACGGCCTCCTCCTTCGAGGCAGCTCCGGTTACCGTAACTTCTAAGAGCTTGGTAGCTCCCTCCCCATCTGCCGCCATCAGCTTCGCCAGCTTTGTGGTTACGGCATTCAGCGCCTTGCAGAAGCTATCATAATCTTCGTTCTTCTCGGTAATTTCTGGATTCTCGGCCAAACCGTTTGCCAACAGTAATAGAGAATCATTCGTTGAGGTGTCACGGTCCACGGAAATCATGTTGAAGGTATTCTGAACATCCTCAGAAAGTGCTGCCTGAAGCAGCTCCTTGCTGATGGCCAGATCAGTTGTGACAACACCCAACAGAGTAGCCATATTCGGATGGATCATTCCGGATCCCTTTGCCATTCCACCGATTTTAACCTCTTTATCACCTACCATAAAGCTGACCGCACATTCCTTGGAATAGGTATCTGTTGTCATGATGGATTCTGCCGCCAGGCTTCCTGCCTCGAGGGTATCGGACAGTTCAACAGCAATCTGCTTAATTCCTTCTGTAATCACCTCAATCGGAAGCTGTTTTCCGATGACACCAGTAGAGGCCGTATATACTGCTTCTGTCGGAATGTTCAGTGCTGCCGCAACTCCCTGTGCCATGATTAGGTTGTTCTCATCTCCCAGCTTACCCGTACAGGCATTTGCAACACCACTGTTCAGGATAACAGCCTGCACAAATTCACTTTCCTTGGTGACCTTCATATCCCATTTTACCGGGGCTGCTTTTACCACGTTGGTTGTGAAGGTTCCTGCTCCCTTTGCCGGTACTGTAGAGTATACCAGCGCCAGGTCCTTCCTCTTCTTCTTTATTCCCGCGTAGAT
>JAEZHX010000273.1 GCA_023436765.1 Bacillota bacterium | reverse complement strand
CTGGAGACGAAATCCATCGTAAATATCCGTTACCAGCTGGGTTATGAGCGAATGATCAGGAAGGCAATCCTTAATTTCAGGAAACTGGGACTGGAGCCTGTGATTTTTCGAGCCGCTTATAATGCGATTCATAAGAGACAGCATCTAAAAATAGGGTACCATGCTACAAGTCCGAATAAACAGTACGACTATGACCATCGCTTTGATATCGGTCTTTTTCTGGATAAGGCATTGAATGAGAAGAGGCTGTTATGCCGCAAGACAGCTCTGGAGAGCTACCGGGGGATCACCCCAAATTATGGCGGTCCAGCGGTCGTTGAGGTTTTCGGTGAGGAGCTCTTTGTTCCGGAGGATAAGAAGGAAGCCATTAAGCTGGATAAAAGGCAGCAGAAATTATATGTGGATTACTACAATGAAGAGAATTTTATCCTAAAGGAATTTTATAAGCTGGATGAGACCTCCTTTACGATCATATCCTATCCGGTTCCGGAGATTGGCAAGGATTTTGAGGCAATCTTTGCTGATACGGTGAAGGTAAATACCTTGGATAATGAGTTGTATCGCAGAATTCAGCAGAAGCTCTGCGACACGCTGGACCTTGGCGAAGCAGTGAGGATTAAGGGTAAGGGCAGAAACCGCACTGATATGACAGTAAAGCTTTTTCCTCTGAGGGATAGGGAGAAGGAGACCATCTTTGAGAACTGTGTTGCAGATGTTAACATTCCGGCCGGAGAGGTCTTTACCTCACCCGTGCTTAGGGGTACCCAGGGAGTCCTCCATGTACCGAAGGTCTATCTACATGATCTGGAATACCGGGAACTGGAGCTGATATTTGAAGATGGTAAGGTCGTGGAATATAATTGCAGGAACTTTGAAGAGGAGAGCAGGAGTAAAAGCTATATCAAAGAAAATCTTCTATATAATCATGATTACCTTCCTCTTGGCGAATTTGCCATAGGAACCAACACCACTGCCTATATGATGGGTAAAAAATATGATATCGCACCCAAATTGCCAATCCTGATTGCTGAGAAGACAGGGCCTCATTTTGCAATCGGAGATACCTGTTATCAGATGAGTGAAGACCTCAAGGTATATAACCCGGATGGGAAAGAGATCATCGCAAGGGAGAATGAGATATCATGTTTACGTAAAACAGATCCGTCAAAAGCATACTTTAACTGTCATACGGATATTACACTCCCCTATGATGAGATTGAGGAAATCTCGGTATGTCTAAAGGATGGTTCGGTTATCCCGATTATATTGGACAGCAGATTTGTTCTGGAGGGGACGCAGGCACTGAATGAAGCCTTTGATCAGGCGTGATATCTAGATACATGAACGGATATGCGAAGGTATCATTCATAGGTGTAAGTTGTAAAGGGATAGCTTAAGGATATAAGTCATAAGGATATAAGGCATAAGGCATTAAGGATATCAGGTATAAGAATATAGGGGTGTAAGGGTAGATGGATAAGAGAGGAGAGACGTATGCTAAGTATCACTAATTTTTCTAAAAGCTATAAGGGGGATAAGAAGGCTGTTGACAACTTAAATCTGACGGTAAAAGCCGGTGATATCTTTGGGTTTATCGGGCATAACGGAGCCGGAAAGACAACGACGATCCGTGCAGTGGCAGGTGTTCTGGATTTTGAAGAAGGAGAGATCAGGATTAACGGTAAATCTATCAAGAAGGAGCCTGTAGCCTGTAAGAAGGTGACTGCCTTTATTCCTGATAATCCTGATCTATACGAGCATCTGACCGGAATTGGATACCTGAATTTTATCGGAGATATCTACGAGGTTAAGAAATTTGACCGTGAAACCCTGATAGAGAAATATGCGGATGCATTTGAGCTCACCTCAAACCTGGGAGATACCATCTCTTCTTATTCCCATGGTATGAAACAAAAGCTGGCAATTATCGCTGCTTTGATACATAGACCAAAGCTTCTAATCCTGGACGAACCCTTTGTGGGACTTGACCCAAAAGCGGCACATACCTTGAAAAGTATTATGGCAGAGCTGTGTAAGGGAGGGAGCGCCATCTTCTTCTCCACTCACGTTCTGGAGGTAGCCGAGAAGCTTTGTAATAAGATTGCGATCATCAAGAATGGTAAGCTGGAGGCCTGTGGACCGACAGAGGAGGTCAAGGGAAACCATAGTCTTGAGGATGTCTTCATGGAACTGATCGATAGGAAAGTTGATTAGTATTGGACCGACTAATGGAATACCGCATTTAGCGAGTCTTCAAAAGCGAATTGAATTTCGCTATTAGTTAATGATTTGCCTAACGGCAACAGGAGGTTACGATGAAGAAGATCTTTAGATTATTCAGCGTCCAGGTATGGGCTATGCTTGGAGATATGTTTACCATCGGAAACAGCAGAAAGAAGAAGTCAAAGACGCTGTATGCAGGAATTCTGCTCTTTCTGATTGTAATGAGCTCCATCGCTTTCTTCTACTGCTTTATGATTGGGAAGATGCTTATGTATTATGACAGCATAGAGATCCTGCCGCCCATGATTATGGCTTTGACCAGTATGATTGTACTGTTGACTACGATATTTAAAGTGAAGGGAACGATCTTCGGCTTCCGTGATTATGACCTGATCATGTCCCTGCCTGTGAGTACCGGCGGGATTGTAGCCAGCAGAGTGATTCTGCTTTACAGCATCAACTTTACCTTTGTAATGATGATTATGGTTCCGATGATGGCCGCCTATGGGTTGCTTGCAAAGCCTGGGATTATGTTCTATCTCACCGGAACCCTGATGATGTTTTTTGTGCCCTTGGTTCCGATTATTCTGGCCTCTGTACTGGGTACTTTGGTGGCATTTGCATCAGCCAGGTTCCGCCACAGTAATCTGGTCAGTATCCTGGTCTCGATTCTAGCTCTCGTTTCCTTCATAGGATTTTTCTCCTTCGGGGCGGGTAATTCCGGTGAAGAGATGATAAATATCAGCAAGCAGTTGACCGAGCAGGTGTATTCCACCTATCCCTTGGCAGATTTATATACGAAGGCCGTAATGAAAGGGGATTATATGGCTTTGATCGGATTCCTGTTAATCTCCCTGGTTGCCTTCTTACTTTATTCCTATTTCATAGGGAAGCTTTTCAGGAAGCTGAATTCTCTGGTCATGACAGGCAGATATCGAACAGCATTTAAAATGGGTGAACTGAAGACCGCAACCCCTTTGAAGGCGTTATTCAGGAAGGAAATAAAACGTTATTTTTCCTCTCCGATCTATGTACTGAATACAGGGATTGGAGTAATACTTTTGACCATCGGGGCAATCGCCTTGTTTTTTGTGGATATTGAGAAGCTTGCTGGGAATTCTCAGGTAGCCGGTTTGCTCTCTCAGGGTGGTCCGTTGTTAGTTTCCTTTTGTATCATTACGAGCTGCACTACGATGGCTTCTGTCTCCATTGAGGGAAGGAACCTATGGATCGCGAAATCGCTTCCAGTCCAAGCCGGCGCGATCTTTGCTTCCAAAGTGTTAGTGAATCTTGCAATAACAGCTCCGGCTCTGATTGATGACATTCTGATTGCCATCGTGATGAAAATGAGCTTTACTGAGACCGTCCTCCTGATACTTGTAACGATTGTACTCTCTCTGTATGTATCCCTATTTGGGTTGGTCATAAACCTTAAGCTCCCTAACCTTAATTGGACCTCAGAGACTGTTGTAGTAAAGCAAAGTGCCGCCACAATGATTTCTTTGTTTGGAGGCTTTGGTATCGTTGCTCTGCAGGTACTTTTCCTGGTAATCTTCAAAGCCTTTGTACCTGCATATCTGCTTTATTTGGGATTTATGTCCGTGGTAGTGCTCCTTCTGTACCGGATATTAATGTCCTATGGGGTAAAGCGTTTTCAGGAATTATAAACAGATTAATCAGTGCCTCCCAGGTTTTTGGGAGGCACTTTGCTTCCCAGGTTTTTGGGAGGCACTTATGTCACAGTTAAATAATACATACTTATGAATGAGGTACTGATTATTAGGTGCAGTAATAAATAGTATAAGTATTTTTCCGTTGAAAATTAACGACAAACTGAAAGGAATATGCTAGAATGTTGGCAGATAGAACGTACGATAGCTAAATTTAATATATTGATTGTTTCAATTCACTTTGACAATATTATGCTGACGCCAAAATACGAGCGCGTCGGTAGTATGGAGGATTACTATGGATTACAAGAGGGCAGGAGTAGATATCGAAGCCGGCTATAAGGCTGTGGAGCTTATGAAGGAGCACATCAAGGGAACGATGAGGAAGGAAGTATTATCGGATATCGGTGGCTTCTCGGG
>JAEZHX010000270.1 GCA_023436765.1 Bacillota bacterium | reverse complement strand
CTGCCTTTGGTGAAATGCTATCCCGGCCAGTTGAATCAGGTCGTGATGAATATCATTGTAAATGCATCCCAGGCAATCGAGGGAGAAGGAGAACTCTTCCTGCGCACCTATGAACAGGAAGGATATCTTCATATTGCGATAAAGGATACAGGCTCCGGAATAGCAAAAGAGGATATTCCGAGGATCTTTGATCCCGATTTTACGACCAAGGGTGTGGGTGTGGGCTTAGGTTTAGGGCTATACATCAGCTATCACATCATCCAAAACCATAGGGGAGAGATTCTGGTAGAGAGTGAACCTGGCAAGGGGACTGAATTTATCATCAGGATACCGATATATAATGATAAAACTTGAGAATGCCTAGAAGGTAATTGAGGAGAGTATGAAGTTGAACAGAACAATAATGGTGGTTGATGATGAGAGTATGATTACGACAACCTTATCCACGATGTTTCAGCTGATGCTGAAGGAGAAGGTCATTACCTACAATGATGTGGAGCAGGCTTTGACCTGTGATGAGCTGGAGAACCATAAGGTTGATCTAATCATTTCCGATTTTATGATGCCTAAAATGAATGGCTTGGAATTTCTTAAGAAGGTAAGAGAAAAATGTCCCGGGACCGTAACAATCCTATTGACAGGCTATGCGGATAAAGAGAATGCAATACGAAGCATCAATGAGATCGGTTTATATTATTATCTTGAGAAGCCCTGGAATAATAATGATCTGATCAAGGTGGTAAAGAACGGATTGGAGAAGAAGGCGCTGGAGGACGAGCTTAAGGATAAATATGAAGAGCTGGAGAATTCCAACAGAGAAATCGGCAGGCTATATGAGCTTTTGAAACGCGATTATACAAAGGAAACAGAGAGTACCAAGAATTTGGTGATTACCCTGGCAAATGTCATTGAAGCAAAGGACAGCTACACGGACGGACATACGAGAAGGGTCGGAACGATCAGTAGAATGCTCGGAGAACGGCTCGGAATTAATTCCGAGAAGCTGGATTATCTGGAGATTGCGGGTCTGATCCATGATATTGGGAAGGTAGGTGTACCGGAAAGCATCCTGAATAAACCGGGGAAGCTGACCAGGGATGAGTTTGAAATAATCAAGAAGCATTCCGAGATTGGGGAGACGATAATCAGACCTCTGGATTCGTTAAAGAACTGTCTGGTACCCGTCAGAAACCATCATGAGAAGCTGAACGGAACCGGTTATCCTGATGCACTTATCGGTGAAGCAATTACGATAGAGACCAGAATCCTATGTGTAGCAGATATCTTTGATGCATTGTATTCTGACAGACCCTACCGTGAGCGGCTACCCATGAATAAGGTCAGGGAGATCTTATCTGAAGATGTGAACAACGGCAGCCTGGATAAAGAGGTAGTAGATGCTTTATTTGAACTGATTGATAACGGAGTAACTGAGAGGATCTTCAATTGATACAAAGGATGGTATCTGAGTATGAAGCACATAAAAAGTGATGGATTGTTAAAAAAAATTGACGGTTTTTTGTTGGGATTAACAAGCAGTAAAAAAAATTCGTCCAGAGTCCGTTATCTTAGGTGGGCATTTATCCTCATGCTGATAGCACTGATTGGATTTCTGGTCTATATCACAGGCGGTACTCCGAGTACCCTTGCTCATCTGATGTATGTTCCAATTATAATCTCTGTTTTTCTCTTCGGGGTGCGGGGAGGCATATTCAGCTCACTGGTATCCGGAATAATTCTCGGTCCCATGATGTTAGGCCCGGACTCGAAAGGAATGGAATCCTTTTCCTGGATCATCAGGATTGTTATCTTTATTGTGATTGTTCTTGTCTTGGGTCAGTTGACGGAATATATCAGTAGGATTAACGATCTGGAGAAGAAAAAGGCTTATGAGGATACCTTCACCGGACGACCAAACCTGAATAAATTCAAAATGGACTTTGAGAATTATCGGAAGGAATTTGGACAATCCTCATGTACCATCCTGTTATTTGAATTTACAAATATGGATATGGTGAACCGTTATGTCAGCTTTGAAATAGGCTATAAAGCACTGCTAAAGCTGCTTTCTGAAGCAGATGTATCATTCCCAAAGGGTTTGCTCTACTTTATTCCGCCCAATCAATTTATTGTTTTCCTGCAGGACACGGAATATAAGGAGGCTTATACTCTTGCGAAGGAATTTTCGGGGAAGATGAAGCAGCCGGTCTATGTTGAAGATCTTCCTGTAGCTATCATTACCAGGGGTGGTCTGGTTAGTATTCCGCTTCATGCAACCGAAACAGAGGAAATATTTGAAAAATTAGTTAAGGCCCTTGATCAGGCCGCAAAATCACATCATGAACTGATGGCATACGATGAGAAATTTGCCAGGGAAAGCAGTGAGTTCTATAAGACCTTGATTTCCTTGTACAGGGCAGTGCAGAATGACAACTTTATGCTGGTATACCAGCCGAAGGTAAACCTTAAGAACCAGGAAATGGCTGGAGTAGAAGCATTGCTCCGCTGGAATGACAGCTCATACAGGAATATTCCTATTTCCGATGTGATTAAGATTGCGGAGGATGCGGAATTCATCAGTCAGATCACCAGATGGGTGATAGAGCATGCAATTATACAGCTTAAGGAGTGGCAGAGGGACGGAGTCAATACAACGATTGCGATCAACCTGTCCTCAAGAGATCTGAAGGACACGGCAATACTTGAATTTACAAAGGAATGTATTGAAGCTCATCAGATTGACCCCGGTCTTCTGGAATTTGAGCTAACGGAAAGAACCATCATTGAAGACGAGGCCACCTTATTCGGGGTCCTGCAGGAAATCAGAAAGGCAGGAATCAAGGTATCCTTAGATGATTACGGAACGGGACATAATTCCCTAAAATACATATCGGAATTGTTTTTCCATTTTGACTACATTAAGATCGATAAGCAATTCATCGATGAGATCAAGAGTAATATGATACTGATTGAAGCTATCATAAAGGCTGCTCACAGCTTTGGGATAGAGGTGATCGCAGAGGGGGTTGAGCATGAAGAGCAGCATGAGCTTATCAAAGCAATCAACTGCGATTATGTTCAGGGATACTATTTCAGTAAACCATTGCCTCCTGAGAAGCTGATTGAGTTTACACCGAAGAGGAAGGCATGCGAATAAGTATTAGGAAATAGCTAAAAGGATTTCTGAGTAGAAGCATTGGTAGCTTGGCCCCCATCGCTGTCGGGATAGAACCGAAACCTAAGTCAAAGATAGGTAAGGCTATAGCCGCTGCGTGGGGGCTGTAATAATTTTATGGCTGTTTTTACAGTAACACTTATGATATACTCAATTAGGATTGAAGCAATGGGTGTATCATCATTGAATTGGGTATTAGCATTACATTTAAATTGATATAGATAGGAGGAGATGTATATGATAGAACAGAAAAGTTTAACGGAACGCAATTTATGGGCTCAGATTGATGCCTTACATCTGGGCACTAAATGGGATGAGAAGGATATTACGAAGCCTCAAATCCTGATAGAAGATGTATATGGGGACAGCCACCCGGGCAGTACCCACCTTAACCAGTTAACAGAGCAGGCGAAATACGGGGTTTTTGAAAGTGGAGGGTTTCCTGCTCAGTACCATGTAACGGACCTCTGTGACGGCTGCGCTCAAGGTCATGACGGTATGAATTATATTCTCGCCTCCAGAGAGGCAATCTGTGATATGGTGGAGCTGCACTGCATGGTAACCCCCTGGGATGGCTTGATCCTGTCTTCCTCCTGTGATAAATCGGTTCCTGCTCATTTGAAGGTAGCTGCAAGGCTGAATATACCTACCATTTTCATTCCGGGAGGAAGCATGAGACCGGGACCCTATATGACCGCTTCCAATCTCTCCGGTGATATCTCCCTGCGGCAGAAGCAGGCAAAAATTACTGAGACTGAGGTCAGAGATTATAAAATGACCGGATGTCCCTCCTGCGGTGCCTGTGCCTTCCTGGGAACAGCGAGCACGATGCAGTGCATGGCGGAAGCGCTTGGAATGGCCTTACCGGGTTCTGCACTTGCTCCTGCCACAATGAGGGATATTTTTCAATATGCAAGGGAGGCGGGTCGTAAGATCCTGCTTCTGGCCGAGAGAAATATTACCGCAGGCAGGATTATGACGAAGGATGCCTTTCAGAATGCCTTTGTCGTACACAGTGCCATCGGCGGTTCCACAAATGCCTTGATTCATCTACCCGCCATCGCAAGGGAGCTTGGCATCGTCATAGAACCGGAGTGGGTGGATGAGATCAATCATAGGATTCCCTATCTGGGTAATGTGACTCCGAGCGGTAAGCATGTTACGGAAGCCTTCTGGTTTGCCGGAGGAGTACCAATGATACAATTATTATTAAAGGATTATTTAAATCTTGATGTACTGACCGTAACAGGTAAGACCTTGGGAGAGAATCTGGAGGACATGGAACGGGATCATTTCTTTGCCCGAAACAGAGGATACCTGGCAAATTACGGACTCAACAGGGAGGACGTCATCTTTCCTGTTGAGAAGGCGGCTGAGACCGGATCAATCGCAGTCTTAAAGGGAAATATCGCACCTGAGGGTTCGGTAATCAAATATTCTGCCTGCGTAAAGAACCTCCAAAGCCATAAAGGACCTGCAAGGGTGTTCAATTCTGAGGAGGAAGCCCATCAGGCTGTATTGAATGGACAAATCAATCCGGGAGATATCCTTGTGATCCGTTATGAAGGCCCCAGAGGCTCAGGTATGCCGGAGATGTATATGACGACCGAAGCCATCCTCTGTGACAAACGTCTGAATGGCACGGTATCCCTGATTACGGACGGAAGATTCTCCGGTGCAACCAGAGGAGCCGCAATCGGTCATATCTCACCGGAGGCTGCAGTCGGAGGCCCCCTCGCATTTCTGCGGGATTGGGATATTATCGAATACAGCGTGGAGAAGAGAAGTCTGAATTGTGTCGGAATTGATGGTAAGGAGGTATCTGCGGAGGAAGTGGCACTCGTCTTTGCAGAGCGAGCCAAAGAGGGTATCGTTCCGAGACCGTCACGTAAAGGCATACTGAAGAGATATACCTCCCTTGCTTTATCTGCGATGGAGGGTGCAGGATATGAATAGTTAGATAGAATGCAGCTTAGCCATCGGTAATATAGAAGATGGGTTCTAGTAGGGAAGGAAGTAAGTGAAATGAATGCGAAATTTATAACACCGGTGGTTACAGCCTTTGATAAGGATTTGAACCTGGATTTGCGTGCCAATCGGAATATCTGGGATTTTGTCATCCGCGGAGGTGTGGATGGAATAATCATTCTGGGCAGCACCGGTGAATTCTTTGCGATGCCGATGGAGCAGAAGAAGGAATTGATTGCAAAGGCTGCCGAATACATCAAAGGAAGAGTTCCGCTGATCGTCGGAACCGGTAGCGTCGGCTTACAGGATACCCTAGAGTTGTCGCAGTATGCGAAGGCTCAGGGAGCAGATGGAGTCATCGTCGTACCACCCTATTACTTCTCTCTGCCGGATGCAGCTATAGAGGGGTATTTCAATTCGATAGCTCAGGCAGTGGATCTTCCGATTTATCTATATAATTATCCGGAACGGGTAGGCTATGATGTGAAGCCGGAAGTAATGCTTCGTATTGCGAAGAGGAATAAGAATGTCATCGGCTGCAAGGACACTGTAACGAATTTTGCCCATACCAGAGAGCTGATTAAGAGAATTCTGCCGGAAGTACCGGGTTTTGAGGTACTGTCAGGGTATGATGATTATTTTGGACATAATATCCTTAGTGGGGGAGCAGGAACGATCGGAGGCTTATCCAATGTAGCTCCGGAGATCAGTACGGGCTGGGTGAAGGCTTACCGGAAGAATGATCCTGAGGGGATGGCCTTATACCAGAAGCAGATGGATATCCTGGCAGGCTTATTTGATTTTGGAGTACCCTTTGTTCCGCTGGTAAAGAAGGCAATGATCCTTCGAGGGATTGAAATGGAGGATTATTGTACACAGCCGCTGATCCGGGCAAATGAAGAGCAGACCGAACGGATTAAGGATATTATAACGAAACTTGGTATAGAATTGAACAATAGATAAAATCAGAGGCAGGAAGTAAGGAGGAAGAAGCATGACCAACAGCTTTATCGTACTGGACCGGGTATCCTTTTCTTATGGGAAGAAGGATATCTTAAGGCAGCTGGAGCTGGAGCTGGATCGAGGTACTTCCTATGCGCTGATCGGAGCCTCCGGCGTGGGAAAGAGCACTCTGCTAAATCTCCTGGCAGGCTTTTTAAAGCCGGATAGCGGACGGGTCCTGGTAAATCATACCGTGCTGACGGGACCCAGAAAGGAGACTGCCTTCCTGTTCCAGGAGCTTGGGCTGTTTCCCTGGCAGACGGTCTGGGATGCGGTTTGTATGCCCTTGAAGGCCAGGGGCAAGAGGGAAGGAATGAAGGATAAGGTAACTGAGTTGCTAGATGAGCTGGGAATAATGCAATATAAGGATAAGTATCCGGTGGAACTCAGCGGCGGAGAGCAGCAGCGAGTGGCATTGGCCAGGACTCTTATTGGGGAGCCGGACCTGCTCCTGATGGACGAGCCTACCTCTGCTCTGGATGCAATGACAAAGGAGCAGCTTCAGCAACTGATTTTAAGGGAACTTAAAAAGCGGAGCTCCACCCTCCTGTTTGTTACCCATGACATTGAGGAAGCAGTACTGTTAGCAGAAAAGCTCCTCGTCATTCATTCAGATGGTACTGTGACCGAGTATACGAACGAGTTCCATGCAATGACGAATGCCAGGGAACAGATTGAATTTTATAGGGAGTGTATCAGAATCAGAGCATTATTACAGCAGTGAGTTCGGTGTGTGCTGACACCCAAATTCGCGGGCAGCGATAGCATGGAGGATATATATGAAGGTGATAAAGAGATTATACCAAAGCCAGAGCATTGGTTTCTTAAGCTTTCTTCTTTTATGGGAGCTTTTGCATCTGGGACTCAAAACCCATACCGTACCTTCCCCAGCAGACACCATATCCTATATGATATCCATACCGGAGATACTGCTCAGACACTGCTTTGCCAGTATTCTGAGAGTGGGAGCCGCCATCGGAATATCAGTCCTGCTCGGGGTTCCTATCGGTATACTTCTGGGTGTGAATAAAACCATAAAGAGATTGTTTTCTCCGTTACTGTATTTTATCTATCCGATACCTAAGGTTGCATTTTTACCTGTATTTATGCTGCTGTTCGGTCTTGGTAATACCTCAAAGATTCTATTGGTAATTTGGATCATCATTTTCCAGATCATCCTCTCTGTCCGGGACGGAGTGGACCAGATTGCTCCGGTCTGTTTTAAAGTGATGGACAGCTTCTGTATCACAGGCATGAAGAGATATCGATATCTGATTTTACCGGCGATTCTTCCTCAGATATTCTCAGGCCTAAGAGTAAGCATAGGAATCTCCTTGGCTTCTCTGTTCTTTGCGGAGAATTATGCAACCAAATATGGTATCGGATATTATATCCTAAGCGCTTGGACGAAGATGAACTATGTGGAGATGTTCAGCGGTATCCTTGCACTTGGGTTGGCAGGTATTCTGATATTCAAGCTTCTGGACCGGATCGAAGCGGTCTGCACCCCCTGGATCCGTTATTGTAGATAGGAGAAATCTGTTAATTCATCATAGCTGTAGCTCTTACTGATCTGACCCTTCTCCTTCGTCCAGGCAATGATGTTATCGAACTGCACCTGATCAATCACACCTGCATATTGAAATTTATCTTCCATATTCTTAAGATACTCACCAATCGCTTCCGGGAATTGGTACTCTGTGAGAATTGAACTGTATTCTGACACATCCGTTGTATTCATATAATCAATTGCTTTGTTATAAGCCTGATAGAATGCTTTGATGTCCCCCTGACGTTGCTCTGTCATCCCCTCAAGAAACATGATGGTTCCACCCTTGATCCCGGCCTCCTTGGAGCTTCCCAGTAAATGGGCTCCCTGCTTTATGAGCATTCCTGCCTGGGGTTCAGTAAAGACTACACCGTCAATCTGGTTGGACATCAATGCCTCAGCCCTGCCGGAAAAGGATGGGATCTCCACTATTTCATAAGTAAAACCATTTTCCGCTGCAAACTCATCCATGATATACTCCAGAATGAAATTCGGCACGAGTGAGATTTTCTTATCCTTTAAATCAGCTAACTTCGTAATACCGGAAGCTGGGGAAGAGAGTATTTTAAAGTCTTCACTGATATCCGAGGTGATCGTCATGGGTATTCCTCGGTCCACAAAGCTAGCTGCGGTCATGACATCTCCAATAACAGCATCCAGCTCCTTCGCCTGGACAGCTACATTCCGGTCATTGGGGGAGGAAAACATCTGAAGGGAGACCTTCGCACCTGTTTCACTGAAGAAGCCCTTCTCATATGCAAGGATAATCGGGATGGCAGATTCGGCAGGTAATAATCCAACCGTAAATTCCTTGCCGGTCGGGGCAGGGGCCTGTGGTTCGGTAGTGGGGGAAGCAGCCTGACTGTCGGGTGCAGTCGTAGGGGCTACCGTTGGTGTCGCCGGTTCCGGCGTCGGTGTTACAGCCTTGTCTGCATCATTCTTCTTGCTGCAGGCAGTGAATAGTAGGATAACAGATAATAGAATGAATAATACGGTTTGTTTTTTCATAATGGAACTCCTTTTGCTTATGTTTTTTAAAATTATGCTTATTTTTCTTCTGTTTAATCAAATACATGGATATTATGTGTAATCCTGTAATTAACATAGTGAATTTCTTCAGAATAACAGCTTGAACTGCTTCAGATCCATGAAATATGGGATGACATTTCGTCTTAGCAGAAGGGGGTCAATACTCCTGTCGTTTATTCCACCCTCACTGGTAAAGGCCAGCTGAAAGCCCTTCTCCCGCAGCAATGTGAGATTCCGTTCTGTATAGAGACCAAAGGGATAGGCAAAGGTATCTGTTGCACTGATGATGCTGTTCGTATTACAGCGATCCAGATCCTCTGAGAAGGCAGTGTCGTCCGCAACCATTATGGCACTGGAGGTCATTGTGCTTCTGGTATGGAACAGGTCTGTGTGATTCGCATACTCGTAGACATCCTTCATCTCCTCCAGGTCAGCTCTCGTCAGGCAGACGGATCTATCCGGCTGGAATGGTTTGGTTGATGAATGAAGCCATCCGGTAACAACGAAGGCTACGGCATGGAACTGATATTTTTGGAGTAATGGATAGGCATATTTCCTGACCGATTGATAGCAATCGTCAAAGGTCAGCAGCACTGAGTTCTGAGGGAGTTCCTTACCGTTATAGTAGTATTGCTTAACCTCTGCAAGGCTTAGGGTATGAAAGTTGTTTTCATACAGAAACTCTAGCTGTTCTTCCAGATTCTCAAGAGTCACAAAGAGAGGTGCAGGCAGTTCGTCGTAATATTCCTGCCTCACATCGATGGGAGAGGGCTGCTCCGACTGCAGCATATGCCGTTCCCTGATTTCATGATACATTAGCGTAATAAATGACATTGATGTCCTCCTGTCCGGCTTCAGAAAAATACATGAAGCTAATCGAAGCCAAGGATATAGTATATCACAGATAAGAAGAAAATGGTATAATATTTAGAAAATAAGTGCAGCAGTTTGGGAACATAGGTTATCTCCATACTGCTGCACTGCTTATCCGTCCGTTACTATTTTATACCTGTAACAGTATTTACTTCAGTACCCTCGGAATAGGTGAAGGTAATCGTATCTCCGATGTCATAACGTATGATACCGATAAAATCAGCGACGTTTACATCAAAGATCCCTTGATGATTATTCAGAAGGATATAATAATGTGAATTTCCTTCAATGACACTCTGCGCAATCTTAGCGATTGTTCCGGTAGCCGTCGGAAGCTCTGCATTGACATCGACACCGACGCCGTTAGTTCTCATCAACTCTACATAAGTTTTCTCACAATCATTTACTGTATCACCGATTGCTACAATCTGATATTGTGCTATATTAACCATGGCATAGCTTTTTACCAGACCTGCTGCATCCTTCAGAGCCATGAAATACGTTGGCTGGTTCCCGATATTAAGTAAGAGCGGGAAGGTGGCAGTATATCCAAGATGCTGGACCTTACCTTCTGCGGAGGACATGGCTGAATATTCCTCTGCGCCGGAAATGGTATAAAATCTGGTTTCTGCTGTTCTCTGATTCATCAATACGAAGCCTACGTTGGATTGATCAGCGCCGACGGAGGTAACACCGGTGTATACCCATACATCATCCTCCAACACCAGATAATTATAGCCGTCCGTGGTCTGAAGGGCATCTCGCTGCCCAATCACGGAGTTCCAGTATCCATGCTTTAAGGTGCCATAATAATCGTAAAGAGAGATCAAAAGCTCTGCGGAATAAACACGGTCAACCCAGGTGGGTACTTCCTCTATTGCGTAATCAATCAGCTCTCCGGTGGTAGCATTTACCATGATTACTCTTCCAATGGTCTGCCCCCCGAATAATCCGATGTTGTACTTCTTCACCGGACAGATCCAAAACGGTGTTCCCTCATCATCGATTTCAAAATTTATGGTATCGAAGATATAAGTCGGATAATTAAATCTCAGATATCTGTAGATATTCCTGGAGAAATGCTCTGACTCGGAATATTTGATTTCTTTCTCCAGCTTAACCAATTCTACCTCCTGTGTTGCCATATCGATGCGTATATAGGCCGGGATACCTTCTTTACGATTGTTCAGCCATTTGAAGAAGCTGCCATAGCGCAAAGGGGTTACACGTACCGGCGTATTCTGATAATTAATCTGGGTATAGTTTTCGGCTACTTCAAATTGGGATACGTACTCCATAATGCTGCCCATTTTTCTGGAGCCAAGTAAAGAAGCTGAGTCCTTATCCAGGATGGGAATGTCCTTATAGGAAATCTGTTTGATATCCTCTGTGAAATTTCGGTCTTCAGGAGTCAGTAGCTTCTGATACCTTCTGGCATTGACAATCGGAGAGGAGAGAATACTGCCAATGATTAGGAACAAAATGA
Source organism: Bacillota bacterium (assembly GCA_023436765.1). Lineage (GTDB taxonomy): Bacteria > Bacillota > Clostridia > Lachnospirales > Lachnospiraceae > Mobilitalea. The sequence continues at coordinate 1,975 of JAEZHX010000270.1, read as the reverse complement.
GGGCAACAGTGATACCACCGGTAATCAAGATGGATTTGCGGCGGAATACCTCCTTTCGGAGAATGGAATGTTCCTTATATTCCTTACCGGCGCTGATGGTAACCGTAAGAATCGTGGCAATCAGGAAAGCCCCGATTACGAAGAACCACAGGCCCGGGGAATGGATGTTGATTGCCGGAAGTGCCAGATAGTAATAAAGAAACCCGACAATACCCACGACAACGGCTATGATCAGATATTTTATAAAACGTTTCATATGATAATCTCCTGACTGAAATTTAATATTTTAATTCCCTTTTACTATAGCAAACAATGGAATAAAGTCAATGAAAAATAGATTAGAATTTACTTAGATATTAATACAACCCGGCATTGCTGCTGCATTACCGTCAGACATCAATTCCGGGCTGGTACTTTATTTGAGATATATAGCATAGAAATAATATGATTATTTTATGGCATGGGACAGAAATCAGGCCGGAAATGCATAATACAAAATCTTACTTGGTATGCTACCTTTAAAAATGCACGGAAGCCAGAATTGACAAGGGAGGAGGGCAACTGGAATGGCCATAGGTTATGCATGTATAGCAATCGGAGTACCGAATGCCGGTATCAGCGGCTGTATCTTAAAGAACGCCGAGGAACATAGACTAAGATCACTCATAGCCTCGAATCTAAAAGCCTTGGAGGTCCTCTTGGATTATAACAAAATGAATGGGATCAAGCTTTTCCGGATCAGTTCGGATCTTATCCCTTTTGCTTCCCATCCGGTAAACAGGATTCCCTGGTGGAAGGATTACAGAGAGGAGCTGACGCAAATCGGTGCTAAGATCAGGGAGGTCGGAATGAGGGTTTCAATGCATCCGGGACAATATACGGTTTTGAACTCTCCGGAGGACGGAGTGGCACAGAAGGCGGTGGAAGATCTGATCTATCATGAAAGGGTACTCAGTTCACTTGGCATGGACCGGAGCAGTAAGCTAATTCTCCATATCGGCGGAAGCTATGGGGATAAGACCAAAGCAATGAATACCTTTCTGCATAATTATCGGAAACTCCCGCAGGAGCTGAAGGACAGGCTGGTCATTGAAAATGATGATAAAATCTATCATATCAGAGATGTGCTTTCTGTCTCGGAGCTTACCGGAGCACCGGTTGTCTTCGACAATCTGCATCATAAGGTAAAGCCGCCGGAGGTAGATTTGCCTGAGGGGGAATGGATCAGAAAAAGTGGAAAGACCTGGCGGAGTGAGGACGGAAAACAGAAGCTCCATTACTCCATTCAGAAAGAAGGCGGAGCGCCGGGAGCACATTCGGATACCGTATGGCTGAAGGAATTTCTTGCATTTTACTATGGGCTGCCAGAGAAGAAGCCGGATATTATGCTGGAGGTAAAGGATAAAAACCTATCTGCAGTCAAATGCATCCTTGGTGTGAAAAATGTTCCGGCGAAAGCACTGGAGCAGGAATGGGCTAGGTATCAGTATTACACCCTAAGCCGTTCTGCCGGCATCTATCAGGATATCAGGGAGCTTCTTAAGGACAAGGACGCAAAATGTGTGAAGGAGTTCTATGATTTTCTGGAGCAGGCATATGTTCTGCCTGAGGATCCCGACGCTGAGGTGAAGGCGGCTGAACATGTCTGGAGATATCTGAGCAATGATTGTAGCCGTACAGAGAGAAACCGATATCATAAGCTTATGGAGGCCTATCAGAATGGGACGGGAGAGATTAGGGCAGTGAAGAACCACCTTCTGAAGGTGGCCGGAAACAGAACAATGGATTACTTGCTGCAATCCCTGTATTTTTATATGTAGAAAGGAGCTGTAATAAACCAAATGGGGTTTTAAAAAATGGCATAAAAAACCGGGGTGGTGATGACATTACCCCGGTTTCAATGAGCCTAACCCAAAACCCGACATTATAAATGTGTTTTGAAACAGCTCTTTTACATCAGCTTAATTGTTATAGG